>JALYNC010000064.1 GCA_030773415.1 Actinomycetota bacterium | reverse complement strand
GCATCCGGCGGTCCCACGGATCCGGGATACCCGACGGCCGGATACCCGACCGGCAGCGCATATCCGCCCCCGCCGCCCGGTTACCAGGGTGGGGGCTACGGCTACCCGCCCGGTGGGCCGCCTCCCGCGAAGGGCGGCAACGGCCTGGCCATCGGCGCTCTGGTCTGCGGCATTCTTGCCCTGCTCACGTTCTGGTCGATTATCGGGGGCATAGGTCTCGGTCTCGTGGCGGTCGTCCTCGGCTTCATGGCTCGCCGGAAGGCCAAGGCCGGTCTGGCTGGCGGGGCCGGCATGGCGCTGGGAGGCATCATCACGGGAATCCTCGCAATGCTGCTCTCTGTCGGGCTGCTCGCCGGCATCGGTGCGGCCTTGTCCGGCAAGTCCGGTGCCGAGCTGAGGGGCAAGCTCACCGAGTTCCAGCAGTGCATGGCGGACGCCGGCGACGACCGCGCCGCCCAAGAGCGTTGCCAGCAGCAGCTGCCGACGGCTCCGCCCCCCACGTAGTCCAGGTGTTCCCGGCGCGACGGCGCTGAACTTCCGTCCCGGCCGCCCGATCAGCCACGGGCGGCCGGCTCAGGGCAGCATGACCCCGCCATGCACGCCGATGCGCTCGCCGGTGATGTAGCTCGACTCCTGTGAGGCCAGGAACACGAACGCCGGCGCCACTTCGGCCGGCTGTCCGGCGCGTCCCAGCGGGGTGTCCTCGCCGAATCCGCCCACCATGTCCGCGGGCATGGTCGCTGGAATGAGCGGCGTCCAGATCGGCCCGGGCGCCACCGTGTTGACGCGGATCCCCTTGGGGGCCAGCTCCTGGGCCAGCCCGCGGGTGAAGTTCACGATGGCGGCCTTGGTGGAGGCGTAGTCCAGCAGGAACGGGTCCGGCTGGTAGGCCTCCACCGACGACGTGTTGATGATGCTGGCCCCCGGGCGCAGGTGCGGAAGCGCCGCTTTGCACAACCAGAACATCGCGTAGATGTTCGTCTTGTACACCCGGTCGAACTGCTCGGTGGAGATGTCGGCGATCCCACCGAGCTGCGCCATCTGATAGGCCGCGTTGTTGACCAGGATGTCGATTCCGCCGAGCTCGGCCACGGCCCGGTCGATGATCGTTTCGCAGTGCGACTCGCTGGAGATGTCACCCGGCACGCCGACCCCCAGCCGGCCCGCGTCGGTCACGATGCCCACGGTGGTCTGGCCGTCCTGCTCCTCCTGGGGCAGGTAACTGACCAGGACGTCCGCGCCCTCCCGCGCGAAGGCCAGCGCCACCGCCCGGCCGATGCCGGAGTCACCACCGGTGATCACAGCCTTCTTGCCGGCCAGCTTTCCCGTCCCCACGTAGGACTGTTCGCCGTGGTCCGGGTCCTGGCGCATGTCACTGGTCAGACCGGGGTGCTCGATCTGCTCCGGCTCGTCGGAGACGGGCGGATACTGCTCCGTCGGATCCTGTGGCGTGTGCTGGGTGTCCGCTTCCACGGGGGCTGCCTTTCGTGAGGGCGTGGACGCGCTGGGCCTCGCGACGTTCATGTTCCACAGCCGCGGCCGGTTCATGAGATGCGCCCAGTCGTCGGTGATCCAAGATGCCGTTCTGCTGTCACGTCGCTCGCCGTACCCGCAGCCGTCGTCGCCATGCTTCGCCCCGCCCCCGGAGCGCCACACTCAGCGGCTCGCCAGGGGTCATTCCGGAACGGGTGGGTAGGTCGGCCCTACTGAAAGGGGAAGCAAATGACCGAGCAGACACCACCCGTCAGCGACCCGCAGCGCCAGCCGGGCGAGGCGACCGGGGACGTACCGCCTGCCGCATCGGGCAGCACTGAGAACAGCGCGCCCGGCGAGACCGGCGCGGCCTACGACCTGACGCCGGAGGGCACTTCCGGCGGAGATGCCAAGACGCCGTCAGGCACGTAACTGCCTGTGCCGGGCGAAGCTCGTGCACGTCCGCGGCAGCCGGTGGCCAGCAGGGAGAGCTGCCTCAGATCAGCGTGCCGGTCAGCCGGAGGACTGACACGACCGCCTCCGCGCACGCGTCGAGCAGTGTCACGTTTCTCGGCTGTGCGGAAAGGTTTCCCCGGGGCGTTGCCTGGTCCAGCCGCACCTCGCCCGTACCGGCGAGGACGCCGTGCACCTTGGCCTCCAGGTACTTGATGTCGTCGCTGCTGAACGCGGTCCCACCGCTGCGAACCAGCAACGCCCGACGCCACTCGGGTTTGCTCTGTCGATGACTGCCCAGGCGACCGAGGAAGTCCTCGCTGAGGCCAACGTACGCCCATGGCCTGACGATCAACGTGGTCGTCAGGGTCCGTTCGAGACCGGTCCTGGCGCAAGCCTGCTCAAGGTCGGTTCCGGTCAGGACGTAGATGCCGGGCACGCCACCCCACTGGCGCGAGGGGTCCAGATGGCGGGGCACCTGTTCCATGACCAGCGCCGGGTGGTCGCAGACCACTGAGGCGCGTCCGTGTCCGTCCAGTCGCACGTCCACCTGGACGGGCGGCAACGTGCTGGCGAGCGGGGTCGTCGAGACGACGACCGACTCCTCTCGGCGCGGGGTCACCGGCCGGGTGGGGACGGGGTTGGACGTGGCTGGATTGTCGTCCAGGGGCTTGAGGTTCGTGATCACGGTCCGTAGCTCGGCCTCCGCGCGGGTGGGCCGGAAGACGGTCTGGATGGCGCCGAGGGTCTTGGTGGCCTCCTGGCTCACCGCTTCCCGGTCGAAAGCTCCCAGCCACTGCACAGGCCGCTGGTGATGCCCGGATGGGTTATCAGGGCTGACGTGCCGGTATGGCCCCGTGACTCGGCCGACCAGGTAGTCCCGGCGCTTCGGCAGCCGCGGACGATCACCACATCGTCCACCTGGACGTTGAAGGCCAGGTTGATCAACTGGCCGGCAGCGTGTTTTTCCGCATTGCTAGTCGCCCTGGCCTTGAGCCCGTCCGGCGAAACCGCCAGCAGGTCGTCGGTGGCTACTTCACGGAAGCCGACTGCTACGTAGCCGCCACTGTGAAACTCGGAGACGAACCTGGCCTGCTCGCCTGCCCGGACCACCCACAACTGACCTGTCACGAAGGGCACTCTCTCGCACAACCACCGGGCGCGCCGCAGACGGCACGGCACGCCGGCACATCGATCGGTACGGGATCATCCGATGAAGGCCCGCGAGCCACACCCTCAGCCTTGTCGGCCTACTCCCACTCGATGGTGCCGGGCGGCTTCGAGGTGATGTCGTAGACGACTCGGTTGACCGCCGGCACCTCGTTGATGACGCGGTTGGAGATCCGCGCCAGCAGGTCGTAGGGCAGCCGGGCCCAGTCGGCGGTCATCGCGTCCTCGGAGGTGACGGCCCGCAGCACGATCGGGTGGCCGTACGTGCGCTCGTCGCCCTGCACACCCACCGAACGCACGTCACCGAGCAGGACGGCGAAGACCTGCCAGATCTCGCGGTCGAGGCCCGCCTTGGCGATCTCCTCCCGCACCACGGCGTCGGCGTCGCGCAGCAGGGCCAGCCGCTCCGGGGTCACCTCGCCCAGGATGCGCACGGCCAGCCCCGGCCCAGGGAACGGCTGGCGCCACACGATCTCCGGCGGCAGCCCGAGCTCCTCGCCGACCCGTCGCACCTCGTCCTTGAACAAGTTCCGCAGGGGCTCGACCAGCTCGAACTGCAGGTCTTCGGGCAGCCCGCCGACGTTGTGATGGGACTTGATCTTGGCTGCCGTCGGTGAGCCAGACTCGATCACGTCCGGATACAGCGTGCCCTGGACCAGGAAGTCGATGGGGTCACCCCCGGACTGCAGGTCCCGGGCCGTCTCCTCGAACACGCGGATGAACTCACGGCCGATGATCTTCCGCTTGGTCTCCGGCTCGGACACGCCGGCCAGCGCGGCGGCGAAACGATCCGCGGCCTTCACATGCACCAGCTCGACCCCGGTGGACGCGACGTAATCCTGTTCGACCTGCTCGGCCTCACCCCGGCGCAGCAGTCCGTGGTCGACGAAGACGCAGACCAGCTGGTCGCCGATCGCACGATGCACCAGCGCGGCAGCCACCGCGGAGTCCACCCCGCCGGACAGGGCGCAGAGCACCCGGCGGCCGCCGACCCGCTCCTGGACCATGGCCACGGCCTCGTCAACGATGTTCAGCATCGTCCAGGTCGGCCGGCAACCGGCGGCGTCGTAGAGGAAGTGCTTGAGCACGTCCAGGCCGCGCGGGGAGTGCGCGACCTCGGGGTGGAACTGCACCCCGTACAGCCCGCGAACGCGGTCCTCGATGGCAGCGATCGGCGCGTCCGGCGTCGAGGCCACCACCTCGAAGCCCGGCGGGGCCTGCGTGACCGTGTCGCCGTGCGACATCCACACCTGCTGCTCGGTCGGCAGGTCGGCGAACAGCACCCCGGCGGAGGCGACGGCCAACGGTGTTCCGCCGTACTCGGCGACGCCGGTGCGCTCGACGGTTCCACCGAGGGCGGTGGCCATCGCCTGATGCCCGTAGCAGATGCCCAGCGTCGGTACGCCAGTGGTGAACAGATCAGCAGATACGGCCGGCGCGCCCGGGCTGTAGACGGACTTCGGGCCGCCCGACAAGATGATCGCCTTCGGATTCTTCGCCATCATGTCGGCCAGCGGCATCGTCCACGGCACGATCTCGCTGTAGACATGGCACTCGCGGACGCGCCGGGCGATCAGCTGCGCGTACTGCGCGCCGAAGTCGACGACGAGGACGGTGTCGAACGGCTCGCCAGCAGCAGTCATGGCCGAAGTTTAGTGCGTCGGAAGCGGACGCCGGCAGCTGCGTGGACGGCCCCAGCTACGTCTACGCCGACACGTGCGTGGGGCGGCACTGCACCGTCAGTCGACCGACAGCCGAGGGTCAGCCGAAGGGAAGACCACCGAAGGCGATGCCCATCATCGCGCCGAAGCCTCCACCGGTCATGCCGGTGACGGCCATCACCCGCTGCCGAGTGTCAGTGGAGATCATCTGAGCCAGCAACCCGGCGGCCACCGCCACCGCACCCAGCACGATTCCGAGCAGCGCCAGCTCCTGCCACCAGGCAGTGACGGACGAGATCGCCCCTGTGACCAGCGCAACGAGCGCCAGCCTGGCCGCCTTGGCGGCGTGCGCCGGAGTGGCGCCCAGCGGAGCCGCATGCCCCAGGCCGGAGTGCCCGCCCCCGTGCTGGTGATCCGCAGCGTGCTGGTGCTCCGCATGGGAGCCGTGCTCCGCCGCATGCTCCGAGCCGTGAGCGGACAGAATCGACGTCGAGCCACTCGCGGTTGAGCTTCTGCTGGCGGCACCGCCCGTCGAAGGCTCGTGCTCCTGCGGTGCTACCGGATCCATCGGCTGGGACATGGTCATAGATTCTGCCGGATACCGTCGCGCAGAACGCAAGCGGCCCGGCCGCAATCCCGGGAAAGGGATTCGCGACCGAGCCGAACGCTGGTAGCCGGCCTCGCAGCCAGCAGGGAACCGCTATCCGCGGCCCGTCCCCATGCCGACGCCCTGGGTGCGCTGGTAGCTCTTGCCCTCGGTCTGCAGGGCCGGCGCCACCATCACCTCGGCCTTCTGGAACTCCTTCAGCGTGCCGTAGCCGGTGGTCGCCATGGAGGTGCGCAGACCGCCGAACAGGTTCATCGTGCCGTCGTTGATCGGCGCGGGGCCGGTGAGAATCTCCTTCATCGTGCCGAGGATGGAGGTCTTCACGCGCGTACCGCGGGGCAGATCCGGGTGGAAGGTCGCCATGCCCCAGTGGTAGCCACGACCCGGGCTCTCGATGGCGCGGGCAAGCGGCGATCCGATCATGACCGCGTCCGCCCCGCAGGCGATCGCCTTGGAGATGTCACCGCCCGTACGCATGCCGCCATCGGCGATGATGTGCACGTACCGGCCACCGGACTCGTCCATGTAGCGCATGCGCGCTCCGGCGGCGTCCGCGATCGCTGTGGCCATCGGCACGCCCACCCCGAGAACGCCACGGGTGGTGCAGGCCTGGCCCGGTCCGACGCCCACCAGCAGGCCGGCCGCGCCCGTGCGCATCAGGTGCAGCGCCGTGGAGAACGACGCGCACCCGCCCACGATCACCGGGACGTCGAGGTCGTTGATGAAGCTCTTGAGGTTCAGCGGCTCGGAGCGGGTGGAGACGTGCTCGGCCGAGACCACCGTGCCCTGGATGACGAACAGGTCGACGCCCGCCTCGAGCACCGCCTCGTAGTACTGCTTGGTCTTCTGCGGCGTGAGGCTGGCCGAGGTGACCACGCCCGCCTGCTTGATCTCGGCGATCCGCTGCGGAATCAGGTAGTCCTTGATCGGCTCGGCGTAGATTTCCTGCATCCGCTTGGTGGCGGTCTCGTCGTCGAGCTGCGCGATCTCGTCCAGGATCGGGTCCGGGTCGTCGTACCGCGTCCACAGGCCTTCGAGGTTGAGCACCCCGACGCCGCCGAGGCGGCCGATCTCGATGGCGCTGCGCGGGGAGACGACACCGTCCATCGCGCTGGCGTACAGCGGGAGCCCCAGCGAGTAGGCGTCGATCTCGTACTTGATCGACACGTCCTCGGGGTCACGCGTCCGGCGGCTCGGCACGATGGCAATGTCATCGAAGCCGTAGGCCTGGCGGCCGCTCTTACCGATACCGATTTCGACTTCCGCCACGGGTTTCCTCTCGAACTGGCCTGAACTTCGGTACGCCGACGGAGGCGGAGATCGGGAGCCGCCGCTAGGTGTACCGGGAGATGGCCAGCATAACGTTTCGGCAATGGCGGCTATGCCCGGTTGCCAGGGTTACCGTAGGGCTGTGTACGACGACCAGCCGCAAGATCCGTTCTCCGGCGACCCCAGCGACCCGGCCGGCGAGTTCGACGACGACGTGATGGAGCCACTCACCCCGCAGGAGCGCGAAGAGGTCCTGGCGGACCTGGAGGACCTGGAGGTCTTCCGTGCCCTGCTGGACCCGCGGGGGGTGCGCGGGCTCGTCGTCGACTGCGAGGACTGCCAGGAGCCGCACTACTTCGGCTGGGACCTGCTGCACGGCAACCTGCGGCACCTGCTCGACGTCGGCCAGACCCGCGTGCACGAGCCGGCGTTCAGTCCTGACCCGACTCAGTACGTGACGTGGGACTACGCCCGGGGCTTCGCCGACGGGGTCCTGGAGGCTGACGACGAGGCGGACGGCAACCGCTGACTCCGCCAGAGCCATCACCGGCTGTCCC
>JALYNC010000063.1 GCA_030773415.1 Actinomycetota bacterium | reverse complement strand
GTGAAGTGCAGCGGCACGTCGACGCCGAGTTCGTCGGCGATCCACGCGCTCATCGCGGCGATCTCGTCGTCCCCGTCGTTGTGACCCGGAATGAGCAGTGTCGTGATCTCGAGCCACACGTCGGTCTCGTGGCGCAGGTAGCGCAAGGTGTCGAGGACTGGCTGCAGGGACCCGAGTGCGACCTTGGCGTAGAAATCCTCGGTGAATGCCTTGAGGTCGATGTTCGCCGCATCCATGTGCGCGTAGAGCTCGCGGCGCGGCGCGTCGCACATGTAGCCGGCCGAGACGGCAACGCTCTTCACGCCACGGTCGCGGCAGGCTTTGGCGACGTCGATCGCGTATTCGAAGAAGATCGCGGGATCGTTGTAGGTGAAGGCGACGGAGCGGCAGCCGAGCTGCTCCGCGGCGCGGGCGATCTCTTCGGGGCTCGCCGAATCGGCGAGGGTGTCGACCTCGCGGGACTTCGAGATGTCCCAGTTCTGGCAGAAGCGGCAGCCAAGGTTGCATCCCGCAGTGCCGAACGACAGCACGGAGCTGCCCGGCAGGAAATGGTTGAGCGGCTTCTTCTCTATCGGGTCGACGCAGAACCCGCTGGACCGGCCGTACGTCGTGAGCACGACCTCGTCGTCAGCGCGGCCGCGGACGAAGCACAGCCCTCGCTGCCCTTCCTGAAGGCGGCACGCGCGCGGGCAGGCGTCGCACTGCAGGCGCCCGTCCGGCATCCGGTGCCAGTGCCGCGTTGGCACTGTCCACGGGTCGGTGCGGTCGATGGGGGACGTCACCTGTTCACGGTACGTCGGCTGGGCGGCGGCGGCAGTGACCGCCTGTAGACCTTCCGTCGCCGGGCCCTCGCGGTGCTTCGGGAACTCCAGGTGCCGGCCGTCTTCTTCGAGGTCGGGATGCGCATCCGGGCGAACCCGACTCACTCGGTTCGCCGCGGTCCGGCCACCCATTCTTGGGTGGACGCAAGCGTCCGCGCGGTCCTCACCGAGCTGGGACATCTCGAAGTCGGCGCCAGCTTCGGGACCCGGGACTTGGCTGCAGGGCGAGGGGAGGGTTGCTCCTGGCCGTATTGTCGAGAAGGTGCTGAGCCGTCGAGTGTTCCTGACGGGCGTGAGCGCTACGGGCGCCGCCGCTCTTCTGCCCGGCTGCACCAACGACCGCCAGGAGTCGCACCCCTCTCGCCTGAGGGCGCGCCCTACCGCGACCGTCAGCCCGTCCCGGTCCGTCGCCGTCGGCGAGCCGCAACCGCTCGGGCTGGCACCGGGCGCGCGCGACGCCTTGCTCTACGTCCCGCCGGGCGTGGGGCAGGACGCGCCGGAGTGGTTCGTGCTCTGCCTCCACGGTGCCGGCGGGAACGCCACACGCGGACTGCGCCTGCTGCTTCCCGTCGCTGACGCGGCCGGCCTCGTGCTTCTCGCGCCGTCCTCGAAGGACGCGACGTGGGACGCGATCCGAGACGGCTACGGAGCCGATGTCGCCGCCATCGACCGAGCTATGGACATGGCCTTCGGTCGGGTACGCGTCGCGCCGCGCCGGCTCGCTGTCGCCGGCTTCTCCGACGGGGCGTCCTACGCGCTCGGCCTCGGCCTCGCGAACGGGAACCTGTTCTCACGCGTGATTGCCTTTTCGCCGGGTTTCATCCCCCAGGCTCCACGGCTCGGGCGCCCGGCGGTCTTCGTCTCGCACGGCACGAGGGACAGCGTGCTGCCGATCAACAGCACCAGCCGGAGGATCGTGCCCGCCCTGCGCGAAGACCAGTACGCGGTCACCTACCGGGAGTTCGACGGCAGGCACAGCGTGCCGCCTGCGGTGGCCAAAGAGGCAGCGTCACTGCTCGCCGGCGACGGACCCCGCGCCTGACCCGCGCTCCTCCACCAGACGAGCCGTGCCGGATACCGCTCGGAGTGCCCTCAGCTGGGGCTGGTGACCTCCAGTTCGACCCGGTCCTGGGGAAGCACAGCAGTCCGCGGACGGCCTCGGCGTCGTGGAAGGGCTCCGAATAGGTCCACACCAGGTCCTTCCCGTGCCACCGGTACCCCCGGAGCGAAGGCGGAGGCAGCGGCGGGGCCAGCGTTCGTCACCCCTCATGTCCCGGGAGGCGTGAGACCGATCCGGGTGGGGTAGGCGGACGCCATGTCGATTCTGCAGCGTGCAACCAAGCGTCCCTCGCTCGCGGCCAACGTGGGCCGGGGCGCGCTGGCCGGTCTGGCCGGTAGCGTAGTCATGACCGCCTTCCAGAAGTTCGTCGAGATGCCCATCACGAAACGGGAGGACAGCTACGGCCCAGCGGAGCTGGCTCAGAAGCTGCCGACCGTCGAGGCCAGTAGTGAGGCCGGGAGGAAGCGACTGAACTACGCGACCCACACGGCTCTGGGCGCCATGTGGGGTGCCGCCTACGGTGTGGCTGCCCACAAGGGCCTACGGGGTCTACGCGGCGCAGCAGCGACGTTCG
>JALYNC010000062.1 GCA_030773415.1 Actinomycetota bacterium | reverse complement strand
ACGGTCGAGCGCAGCCGCATCTCGATCCACTCCTGCTCGGCGTCCCAGAGCGCGACGTGCTCGAAGGCGTCGAGGTCGAAGTCGGCCCGCAGCTCGCGGTTGACGACCTTGAGAACGTTGCGGTTGAAGGACGCTGTGACGCCCTGCGGGTCGTCGTAGGCGGCCACCAGTCGGCCGATGTCCTTCACGAGGTCCGTGCCGAGCAGAAAGGTGTCGCCGGGCGCGAGAGCGGATCGGACGGACCGCAGGAATTGTGCCCGCGAATCCGGCTCGAAGTTGCCGATCGTGGAGCCGAGGAACGCGACCAGCCGGCGACCCCCGGTGGGCAGCAGGTGCAGGTGCTCCTCGAAGTCTGCGACGACGGGGGTCACCGCGAGGCCGGGGTACTCCCGGATCAGCGCGGCAGCCGCCGTCTCCAGCACCGAGGGGTCGACGTCGACGGGCACGAACCGGGTCAGGTTCCCCTGCCGCGACAAACAGTCCAGGAGCAGCCGGGTCTTCTCTGAGGTCCCGCTTCCGAGCTCGACCAGCGTGTCCACGGGCGCGAGGCTGGCGACCTCGCCACCGTGGCGCTTCAGCAGCGCGTGCTCCGCCCGCGTCGGGTAGTAGACCTCGAGCCGGGTGATCTCATCGAACAGTTCGCTGCCGCGCTCGTCGTAGAAGTACTTCGGTGGCAGGCATTTCGGCGTGCTCGTCAGCCCCGCCCGCACATCGCGTGCCAGCGCCTCGCGGTAGGAGGATGGGGCCAGGTGCTGCTCGACCGTGACGGTCACGTGCTCTCCAGGTCATCGGGGGTGATGGCGGTGCAGGTGATGCCGTCGGGCGTCACGCGCACGAATGTCTTGTCGGGCAGGTCGACCCAGCGGGGGTCGTCGTCGTAGGGCTCGCTGGCGAGGACGACGCCGTCACGGTCCTGCAGGACCGAGAGGGTGTCCCCCCAGGTGGTGGCGATCGCCTGCGCTCCGTCGACAGCGAGCAGATTGAGCCGGGCATCGGGGTCGCGTGCGGCGATTTCGACGACGACCTCGGCCATCCGCTCGACGCCCACCTGCGCGAGGTAGGCGGACAGCAGGGCCGAGTCGCAGGTGGACTCCGCGCTGGTGATGAACGGAACGGCGTCGACACGCACGCGCCCGTTGTGGGAGACGAGCCACTTCCCGGCAACGAAGGGCGCAGCCGCGGTCTCTTCCATCGGCATGCCGACGGTGGCGCAGCGTACGGCAGCGATGACGCATGAGGAGGAGATGACCGGTGCCACCGAGGCGAAGGAAACCTCGCCCCACAGCGGCCGGGCGGAGCGCCAGCGCGCCGGTTCAGCACGGCCGGGCGCGTAGAACCCGATCCCCCAGCCGTCCGCGTTGACGCGGCCGTAGCGCTGGCGGCGGGGGGCGTACGACTGCGTCAGCAGGCCGTGCCCGGGCTCGAGCACCAGGGACGACAGCGACCGCGGGCGTCCCACCCACGCCAGGTGCCGGCACACGTCAGACGTCCCAAGCCAGACGCACCCCGGTGAAGATCTGCCTGCGGATGGGGTGGTCCCAGTTGCGGAACGACGGCCGCACGGCGCTCGCGGCCGCGGCCCAGGAGCCGCCGCGCAGCACCCGGTAGTCGCCACCGAAGAACGGCTCGCTGTAGGTGTCGTAGAGCATCGGCGTGAAGCCGGGCCACGGCTCGAAGGACGACGACGTCCACTCCCAGACGTCGCCGAGCATCTGCTCGACGCCGTAGGCGGAGGCGCCACCCGGATACGCCCCGACCGGTGCCGGGCGCAGGGCGGCGCCGCCGAGGTTGGCACAGGCAGCGGCACTACCCGCGTCCCCCCAGGGCAGTCGCCGCCGCCGGCCTAGCGATGGGTCCCAGCAGCAGGCCTTCTCCCACTCCTGTTCGCTCGGCAGTCGGGCACCGGCCCACGCCGCGTACGCCTCCGCTTCGAAGAAGCACACGTGCTGCACGGGCTCGTCCGCCGGGATCTCCTCGACGTGACCGAGCCGGCGCCGGCTGCCATCGGGCGACCAGAACAGCGGCCGCTCCAGCCGGGCCGCAAGCCGGTGCGCCCAGCCGCGCTCGGACCAACAGCGGGGGTCGTCGTAGCCGCCGGCGTCGATGAACTGCTGCCACTCGGCGTTCGTCACCGGCACCCGCCCGATCCGGAACGCAGGCAGATCGACCAGGTGTGCCGGCCGCTCGTTGTCGAGGGAGAACGGCTCGTCCGCGCCGTTGACGCCGAGGACGAACGGCCCGGCCGGCACCAGCACCGAGTCGTGCGGCACGGGCCTGCCTGGCGGGAGAGGCGCACCGTGGCCGAGGACCGGCGGCCCCTGCCGCAGCTGGTGCGTGGCGAGCATGGTCTCGGTGTGCTGCTCCTCGTGCTGAACGACCATCGCCGAGGGGAACAGCGCGTCCGGTGCCCGCTGCTGCAGGGCGGGAAGCCCGTCGAGTACGCGGCCGCGGACGTCGGCGAGATAGCGGCGGGCCTCTACCGGCGGAAGCAGCGGCAGCGACGGCCGCTCGGCGCGGGGATGTTCGAAGGCGTCGTAGAGACGCTCGATCGCCGTCGGCAGCAGCCCCTGCCGACGGGAGTCGCCCTCGCGCAGCAGCCACAGCTCCTCCTGCTGCCCCACGTGCGCGAGGTCCCACACCAGCGGGCTCATGAGCCGGCTGTGCTGTGCTAGCAGCTCGCGGTCCTCGAGGTCGGTGAGCGCGAGCGTCCGGCGGCGTGCCGTCTCCAGGTCGCGGGCCACCTGCTCAACGCTCGCCACGGCTTCCACGCTGGTTCCGGCCTCAACGCTCGTCACGGCACTCCTCCTCGAGATATCGCTCGAGCCCGAGCGTGCGGGCCCGCTCCAGCATCAGGTCACTGAGGTTCCGGCGAGCCTCCACCAGCGCCCGCCACAGGTCGAGATCTTCGTCGTCCACGACGCCTGCCGCCGCGTCGAGGCAGCGGGCCGCCGCCCGTGCCATCGCCGGGTGCGCGAGCCCCTCCCTCGCTGCAGCTCCCCACTGGTCGGCCACCGGCTCGCACGCCTCGTCCGCCGCGTCGCCGGCGGCCGGGTCGTCGAGCAGCGCCGCGACCAGGCGCACGAGCGACGGCCACCAGGTGCGTGGCACCGCGTCAAGGTAGCGAAGCTCCAGAAAGCCCCGCAGCCGCACGGGCGGGAACAGGGTCGTGAGGTGGTAGTCGAGGTCAGCCGCGGTCGGTGGCCGCCCGTTCAGGACGACTTCCCCCGCAGCCCAGGCACGGAAGGGCACGCAGGTGCGGACGGCGGACGCATCCGCACCGGTGCCCACCAGCATCACCGGGGCGCAGAGCGCGTAGTCCGCCCACTCCTCCGCCGGGTCTCCCGCGCCCGGCACCGGGCCGCAGCGCAAGGGGTCCAGTGCACCCCACACCCGCTGGCGTTGTGAGCGCCAGCCGTCGGCCTGCCCGGCGAGCAGTGGGGAGCAGGCGCTGAGCGCGACGAGGACCGGGCCGAGCCGGTGCGCGCGAGCCACCCGCTGCCGCCAGCCGGAGCGCGGCCCCGCGTCGAGGTTGACCTGCACACTCGCGGTCGAGCACATCATCGCGGCACCCGCTTCGGGTGTGCCCCTGGCCGCCCAGTGCTCCTCCATCGCCACGTAGCGCGGGGCCGGGTTCAGCCGGCGCGGCGACCGCAGGGGGTCCGCTCCGATGCACGCCAGCCCCAGGCGGTGGGTGTGCAGGCAGGCGCGCACCACCGCCTCATCGCGCAGCAGCGCCTGTGCGGCCGCGGCGGCGTCGGGAAGCGGTGGCCCGGACAGCTCGAGCTGGCCTCCTGGCTCCAGGGTTACCCGGCTCTCGCCGGGAAGCCGGGGCAGTTGCTCGACCGCGGCCGCGATGCGCTCCCAGGCCGGTCTGCGCCCTGGGACGTCCAGGTCGATGACGTGCTGCTCCAACTCGAGCCCCACGCCGCCGACAGGGCCGTCGGCCAGGGCGTTCGTGGCAGCCCTCTGCCGGGCCGTGTCCACGCTCAGGGGCTGGTCGTCACCCGCATCGGCACGCAGGAGGGGCCACTGGGCGATCGCGGACGCGGGCAATGTTCCCCTTCCAGGTCCGGACCGGCACCTTGTACAAGGTGCCGCGGGTCGGCGTGGGGGCGTCGATGTTGCCCTCGAGTAGCGGCATTACCCAGGGTCGACGCGGTCCAACCTCAGGCGTGTCCGGCGCACCGTGCGGCGTAGCTCGCGAAGGTGCACGGCGTGGGCGCGACGTGCCGGTTCCCCGGCTGATCTCGCTGAGTGCGGGCTCACGGACAGCGAGAAGCGGAAGTCACGCCTGGCGGGGCTGCAGGACCGCTTCGGCATCGGCCAACAGGCGCGACACCGCCGCCGGGTTCGTGACGCCGTAGTACACCCGGCGGCTCGCCTGACGCCGCGTGAGCAGACCAGCCGCCGCCAGCGTCCGCAGGTGCTTCGATACCGCCCCCTGGGTCAAGCCGATGTGCTCCGTGCACTGGCTGACGCAGTGTTCCTTGTCGAGGACGAACCGCAGCAGCGCGAGGCGAGAAGGGTCACCCACGGCGGCGAACACTGTGGTCACGTCTGGCTCGTCCATAACCTGCCTATCGCGTGCCTCGGACAGCATGCCTCTTTCCGCGCCGCGCCCGCTTCGTATCCGCGGTGACGCGACGGCGAATATAGCCGTGGCCGAGCAAGGCGTAGTCGAGCCGACCTCCGCCCGAGTGACCTCGGGCGTACTGCGGCGCACGCAACTGGCTGTTGTAGGTGCCGGCCGCCGCCACCCCCGCCACCGAACCCGCCCGGTCCCGTAGATCCGGACCCTCCCCTGCCGTGCGCGAGCATGGACAGCGCCATGCCCGCCACCATCAGCAGGACACCCAGCAGCATGGGACGACGTGTGCAGCCCGCCGCTGCAGTGAGCGGCAGGGACCGGCGGCTGGTCAACGTTCGCGGATGGTGCGTCCCGGCGAATGACACCAGCGCGAATACTGGCGAAGTGCATCAACCCATCTCGGGCTTGTCCTCGCCCGGAGCCCTCGGTCGTCTCATTGCGCTGTGGCGCTACCCCGTCAAGTCCATGGGTGGAGAGGCGCTGGCTTCGGCGGAACTGACCGCTGACGGCGTCCTCGGTGACCGCCGGTGGGCCGCGTACACAGCTGATGGCGGGATGGGCAGCGGCAAGAACACCCGTCGGTTCCGTCGGGTCGACGGGCTGCTGGACCTGCGAACGGAACTGCAGGACCCATCGACGGTCCCCGAGGTTGTCTTTCCCGACGGCCGGCGGGGACGCGCCGACGATCCGGGCATCAGCCAGGCACTGAGCGACCTGCTCGACCGCCCGTTGCAGCTCCGGCCGCAGACCGTCGTCCCGCATCACGACGAGAGCCCGGTGCACCTGGTGACCACGGCGTCCCTGCGGCAGCTCGAGTCGATCCACGTCCGAGCGGTGGCCGCGGCCCGCTTCCGGGCGAACATCCTGCTCGAGCTCGACCAGGCCCTTGTTGTCGGACGGCTCCCGGGGCGCGAGTGGGAAGGCCGTCGCATCAGGATCGGGACATCCGCCGTGCTGCGCATGGGCCCGTCGATGTCGCGGTGCGTCATGGTGAATGCGGCCCAGCCGGTCGAGGGCCTGCCCACGGACGGCGCGCTGCTCAAGACGCTGGGGTCGGCGGGCGAACTGGAGTTCGGGGATCACGCGACAGTCGTCTGCCCCGGGCGCGTCAGCGTGGGCGACGAGGTCACCCTCCTCTGACGCGGTCGAGCCGCCGGCCGCCCCGGGCGGGGAGCGTGATTGTGAGGTCCGGGAACAAGGGGCCGTGCTGGTCGCGTTGGACCGAAGCTCCCCACCCGGAAGGGTCGCGCCGGGCGTGCATCGGCCGTCGGCCGCGCCGGGCGGGGATCGTCTCGTAGGATTCGGGAACAACTGGCTGTGCTGGTCGGCTTGTACCGAAGCTCCGCGCTGGTAGGGGTCGCGCCGGGCGGGGATCGTCTCGTAGGATTCGGGAACAACTGGCCGTGCTGGTCGTGTTGTACTGAAGCTCTCCATCTGGAGGGGTCGCGCCGGTCGTGCATCGGCGGTCGGCCGCGCCGGGCGGGGATCGTCTCGTAGGATTCGGGAACAACTGGCCGTGCTGGTCGCGTTGTACTGAAGCTTCCCGCCGGGAGGTCTTGTTGGCCGGCAACGGCCGTCGGACGCTCAGCGGGGAAACAAGCGAAGCGCATCCGCTTCTTGAGAACTCAACAGCGTGCCAAAAGTCAGTGCCAATTGTTTAACCCTGTCCGTGTGGGTTGGCGTTCCC
>JALYNC010000061.1 GCA_030773415.1 Actinomycetota bacterium | reverse complement strand
TCGTCGCGCCCGAGCTGCCGCTTCCGGTCGCGCTCGCCCTAGGGGCGATCGTCGCGCCGCCTGACGCGGTGGCGGCCACGGCGGTCGCGCGGGGCATGGGTCTGCCCCGGCGGGTGCTGACCATTCTCGAAGGCGAGAGTCTGCTCAACGACGCCACCGCGCTGGTCGCCTTGTGGGTGGCGGTGGGGGCCGCGCTCGCCGGGGCGGCAGCTGGCACGGGGCGCTGACGTCCTTCGCGGTGGCGGCCCTCGGTGGCGTAGCCGTCGGACTCGTCCTCGGCTGGGCCATCGCCGGGCTGCGCCGCCGGCTCGACGACCCGTTGCTGGAGAACTCGCTGTCGCTACTGACGCCGTTCGCGGCGTACCTGCCGGCCGAGGCGGTGCACGCCTCCGGCGTGCTGGCCGTCGTGGTGGCGGGGCTCTACCTGGTCGCGCTCACCGGTGCTGCTGTCGTCGGGCACCCGGCTGGAGCGCCAAGCCCTCTGGTCGATGATCACCTTCCTGCTGGAAGGGCTGGTGTTCCTGCTGATCGGTCTGCGATTGCCCGCAATCCTCGACGAGCTGGCGGGCCGACCGATCGAGCAACTGGCGGTCACCGCGGGGGCGGTCACTGCGACGGTGATCCTGGCCCGCTTCCTCTACATCTTTCCGACCGGATACCTGTTGCCGCTGCTGGGACCTCGGATGCGCGCCCGGGGCGCCCGCACCGTCGTGGCGATCGCTCACCGTCCTGAGCTGGGCCGGCATGCGCGGCGTGGTGTCGCTGGCGGCCGCCTTCGCCCTGCCGACCGACATGCCCGAACGTGACCTCGTCCTGTTCATCACCTTCTGCGTCATCGTCGCCACCCTGCTGCTGCAGGGGCTGACACTGCCCACGCTGGTCCGGCGGCTGGGACTGGTCGACGACGGCGCCGCCGAGCAGATGGATCGGGACGTGGCCGTGGCCGACCACCACGTGGCCCGGGTGGGGCTGGCCGAGCTGGAGCGGCTCGCCGACCAGGAGCGGCCGGCGGAGACCGTCGTCGACGAACTCCGCGGTCACCTCGAGGAGCGAGTGCGCGTGCGACGCGGTGCGCAAGCGCCACCACACGCCCTCCTCGACCCGCGCCGGCGGAGCACGTGGCAGCCGTTCCTCGCCCGCGCACCAGGAACGCCGTGCCGAACCTGACCGAGTCCGTTTGAGCAAGGTTCACATCGAGCGCCGACGGCCAGCAATCGGCGCTCAATGTGAACCGCTATGGGCGCGGTGCCGGCCAGCCGACATCACACAGATGATCGGAGCCGACGAGGGGACTTGAACCCCTAACCGCCCGATTACAAGTCGGGTGCGCTACCAATTGCGCCACGTCGGCGGGTGCAGCACCGCTCGAACAGGTAGCCCGGTCGTGCGGTCGAGCAGCGAACCTACCCCCGGCGCCGCCGGGCGATCTCGTACAGGGCCACTCCGGCGGCCACGCCGGCGTTGAGCGACTCGGTGCCGCCCGCCATGGGGATCGAGACGGTGAGGTCGCATGTCTCGCCCACCAGGCGGGACAGGCCCTTGCCCTCGGAACCGACCACCAGCACCATCGGATCGACCGCGGCCTCCAGGTCGTCCAGCGACACGTCCCCGTCCGCCGCCAGCCCGGCCACCAGCAGTCCCTCACTGCCGCACGCCTTCAAGGCGCGCACCAGGTTGGTGGCCCGCGCCACCGGCAGCCGCGCCGCCGCTCCCGCACTGGACTTCCACGCCGACGCCGTCACCCCGGCCGAGCGCCGTTCGGGGACCAGGACGCCGTGCGCGCCGAACGCGGCCGCGGACCGGATGACTGCGCCGAGGTTGCGCGGATCGGTGACGCCGTCCAGCGCGACCAGCAGCGGCGACCCGGGGGCGTCCACCGCGCGGCGGAGCAGGTCATCGACATGCGCGTAGGTATAGGGCGGCACCTGCAGCGCCACGCCCTGGTGCAGGGCTCCGGCGGTCATCCGGTCCAGCTCGCCGCGGGTCACCTCCAGCAGCGGGATGCCGCGCTTGCCGGCCACCGTGATGGTCTCGGTCAGTCGCTCGTCGCTGTCCACGCCCATCGCGACGTACAGCGCGGTCGCGGGCACCCGGGCCCGCAGCGCCTCCACCACCGCGTTGCGTCCAGCCACCGTCTCCGCGGTCTCGGTGCCGGGACGCCCACCGCCGCGTCCGCCGGGCCGACCCGAGCTCCCGGCAGCGCGCCCACTCCCGTCGCCGCCACGGTCCCGACCGGCGGATGGGCCACGAGCTGCCGGGTTCGCCTCCCGCCGGGCCGCCGACTCGGCCCGCCGCTTCGCCGGATGTCCGGTCCGCTCCTCAGCCGGCGGAGTCGCTCCACGCCCGCTCAGCTTCTTGCGGCCGTGCCCGCCGGTACCCACCGATGCGCCCTTGCGGGACGACGGGGAGCGGCCCCCCGCGGTCGCCCGTCCGCCACCCTTGCCCGTTGCCATCTTCAGGTCTCCTTCACGTGCCAGCGGACGCCGGCGGCTGTGTCCTCAACGGTGATCCCTGCCGCCGCCAGCGCGTCGCGGACGGCGTCGGCCGCGGCGTAATCCTTGCGGCCACGGGCGTCGGCGCGGGTCTGCAGCGCCAGCGACACCAACCCGTCCACGGCGGGTTGCAGCGCCCGGGCTCCCGGGTCCGGCCACTGGGCCACCGGGTCCAGGGCGAGCACCTCCAGCATTTGGCGGGTGATCGCCAGCAGCGCTGCCAGAGCCGCGCGGTCGTCGGCGGCGAGGGCCGCGTTCCCATCGCGCACCGCGCCATGCACGGCCCCGAGTGCCCGCGGCACCGCCAGGTCATCATCCATGGCGGCGGCAAAGGTGTCCCAGTACGCGGCGCCGGCGCCGGCCACGCCGTCGCCACTGCCCTGTTCCAAGGCGAGCGCCTCGGCCTCACCACGCCCGCCGAGGCGGTCGAGGGCGTTGCGGACGAAGGACTCGATCCGGCCGTACGCCGCCTCCGCCTCCGCCAGCCCCTCGGCGGAGTAGTCCACCGTCGAGCGGTAGTGCGGCGCCCCGAGGTAGTAGCGCAGTGCCTGGGGGCGGACCCCCGCCAGTACGTCGGCCGAGTTGAGCGAGTTGCCGAGCGACTTGCTCATCTTCTCGCCGCCGGTGTTGATCAGGCCGTTGTGCAGCCAGAACCGGGCGAAGCCGTCGCCGGCTCCGGTGGACTGAGCGAGCTCGTTCTCGTGATGGGGAAACACCAGGTCGAGTCCGCCGCCGTGGATGTCGAAGGTGGCGCCCAGGTACTTCGTCGCCATCGCCGAGCACTCCAGGTGCCATCCCGGACGGCCCGGCCCCCACGGCGTCCGCCACGTCGGCTCCCCTGGCTTGGCGCCCTTCCAGAGCGCGAAGTCCAGCGAACTGCGCTTCGGTCGATCAGGCTCCGTGCGCTCGGTCTCCTGCATCGCTTCGGTCCGCTGCCCGGACAGGTCGCCGTACCCGGGCAGCGAGCCGACGCTGAAGTACACGTCACCGCCGCTGGCGTACGCGTGCCCGGCGGCGATCAGGCGTTCGATTAGCTCGATCATCTCTGGCACGTGGCCGGTCGCCCGCGGTTCGGCGGTCGGCGGCAGCACGTTCACGGCGTCGTACGCCCGGTTGAACGCCCGGGTGTTGCGCTCGGCCAGCGCCCACCACGGCTCGCCGGAACGGGCCGACTCGATCAGCACCTTGTCGTCGATGTCGGTGACGTTGCGCACCAGGGTGACGCGATAGCCGGACGCGATCAGCCAGCGACGCAACAGGTCCATGGCGATCGCCGAGCGCAGGTGCCCGACATGCGGCCCCGACTGCACGGTCGGCCCGCACAGGTAGATGCCCACTTCACCGGGACGCACGGGCGCGAAGGGCCGCACCGCACGCGTGCGGGTGTCGTACAGGAACAGGCTCACGCGTTGAGCCTATGCGAGCTTCGCCGCCGGAACGGTGGCGACCGGATCAGTGACATCCGCGAAGATCAGGCCTCGCCCCGCTCACCGAACCATTCGGCGAGCCGGCCGCCCCGCCCGACAGCCCGTAGCCGGCGTTCAGTCTCCGGGCGGCTTGCCGTGGTGGCCACGATCAGCAGTGCGTCACCGGCCCGCAGCTGCGTCGCCGGCGTGGGAACGAAGCTGGCGCCGTCGCGCACGATCAGCGTGACAAGGGCCCCGGCCGGCAGCCGCAGTTCGCCGATCTCCACGCCGCGCAACCGCGATCGCGGCGGCACCCTGAGCTGCAGCAAGTCGGCGTGCAGGTCCTCCAGCGGCGCCGCCTCCACCTGCAGATCCCGGGCTTCGTCTGACGCGACGACGCCGAGCCGCCGGGCGAGCGGGGCCAGGGTCGGCGCCTGCAGCAGCGTGAACAGCACCACCAGCACGAACACGACATGGAACAGCTGCTGGCTGCCGGGGATGTCGTTCACCACCGGGATGATGGCCAGCACGATCGGGACGGCGCCGCGCAGGCCCGCCCAGGACAGGAACAGCTGCTCGCGCAGCGGCAGCCGGAAAGGGCCGCAGCTGGTGAGCACCGACAGCGGGCGGGCCAGCAGCAGCAGCACCGCACCCACGCCGAGCGCGGGCAGCACCGCGCCGGGCAGCCACTCCGGATCGGCGAGCATGCCCAGCATGACGAACAGCCCGATCTGCGCCAGCCAGGCCAGCCCCTCGGCGAAGCTTAGGGTCGCCGGGCGGTGGGGCAGGTCGGCGTTGCCGAGCCACAACGCGGCCAGGTAGACGGCCAGAAATCCGCTGGCCCCCACGACCGCGGCCGCGGCGTACGCCAGCACCGAAAACCCGAGCACGGTCAGCGGGTACAGCCCTGACGCCGGCAGCGCGCTGCGGCGCAGGTAGGCGGCACCAAGCCCCGCGAAGAATGCCCCGGACAGCGCGCCGACGACGATCTCGTAGCCGACGAGCCCGGCCAGGCTGAGCGGCGACACCCCGTGCCAATCCGGTCCGCTGATCGCGAGCACGAGGATGATCGCCATGGGGTCGTTGGTGCCGGATTCGGCCTCGAGGATGCCGGCGAGCCGCGGCCGCAGCGGCAGGCGGCGCAGCACCGAGAACACCGCGGCGGCATCGGTGCTGGAGACCACCGACCCGTACAGCAGCGCCAGGCGCCAGTCCACGCCGAGCAGCAGGTGCGCCCCGGCGGCCGTCACACCGACGCTGACCAGCACCCCGACGGTGGACAGCGCCGCAACCACCGGCACCACGGGGCGGATGTGGTCGATGCGGGTCGTCAGGCCGCCCTCGGCGAGGATGAACACCAGGGCCGCCAGCCCCAGCGCCTCGGCAAGCTCTGAGTCGGAGAAGCTCAGCCCGGCAGGGGAGTTTCCGAGCACGAAGCCCAGCAGGAGATACAGCAGCAGGCTCGGCAGGCCCGACCGGACGGAGAACCGGACGGCCACCACCGCGAGCAACAGGATCGACGCACCGATGAGCAGCGCGACGTCCAGCTCATGGACGGTCATGGCCCGGCCGTCCGGGGAGGGCGCCGGGCGCGACTCGCAGCGGCCGGCGTCACGTCGCGATTGTCCCAGTTGCGCTGCTCAGCGGCGGCTGACCAGCGCGGTGGCGATCGCCGCGATGCCCTCACCACGGCCCGTCAGGCCGAGACCGTCGGTGGTGGTGGCGCTGACCGAGGCCGGTGCGCCCAGGGCGGCGGTGAGCACTGCCTCCGCCTCGGCACGACGGGGCCCCAGACGCGGCCGGTTGCCGATCACCTGGATGGCGAGATTTCCGATGACCCAGCCGTCCGCGGACAGCCGACGCGCCGTCTCGCTCAACAGGTCGGGGCCGGACGCCCCCGCCCAGCGTGGCTCCGCCGTGCCGAACTGGCTGCCCAGGTCACCCAGGCCGGCGGCAGACAGCAGCGCGTCACATCCGGCGTGGCAGGCGACGTCGCCGTCCGAGTGGCCGGCGAGGCCGTCCTCGCCCGGCCAGAATAGCCCGGCCAGATGCAGCGGCCGGCCGGGCTGCAGCGGGTGCACGTCCACTCCGGTGCCGACCCGGGGCAGCTGCGGCAGCGCGCCACTGAGCGGCACCACGATGTTCTCGGTGTCGCCGTCCGGGGGGTCGACCGGCGATGTCGGCTCTGCCTCCGGCCCGGAGACCGACTGGGAAGCCGGATCAGTGGACACGCGCTGCCCTGCGGGGTGCGCCTGGGCCGAGCCGCTCCCCACGTCCGGCAGCCGACACGATCGCCGCCACCCTCATGTCAGCTGCCCTTCGGACCGGACGTGCGCCATGCCGGCGCTGCGGGAAGGAGCCAAGATCAGCACCCGGTCATTGTGACCCGGCGACCGGCCGGCCGGAGAAACGCCTCGGAGGCTGCCAATCGGCAGCCTCCGAGAGACGCTTCGGTACCCGTACGGGTCAGGAGGTGAGGACCTCGTCGAGGATGACCTCGGCCTTGTCCTCGTTGGTGCCCTCGGCGAGAGCCAACTCGCTGACGAGAATCTGCCTTGCCTTGGCCAGCATGCGCTTCTCGCCGGCCGAGAGTCCACGCTCGCGGTCGCGGCGCCACAGATCGCGCACGACCTCGGCCACCTTGTTCACGTCGCCGGAGGCCAGCTTCTCGAGGTTGGCCTTGTAGCGACGCGACCAATTGGTCGGCTCCTCGGTGTGGGGCGCGCGGAGCACCTCGAACACCCGGTCCAGCCCCTCCTGGCCCACGACGTCGCGTACGCCCACGAACTCGGCGTTGTCGGCCGGCACCCGGACGGTCAGGTCGCCCTGAGCGACCTTCAGGACCAGGTAGAGCTTGTCCTCACCCTTGATCGTTCTCGTCTCAATGGCTTCGATCAGCGCAGCACCGTGGTGCGGATACACCACGGTCTCTCCGACCTGAAAAGTCATGTACTGACCCCTTCCGCTGGGACCCACGGTAACACGAAATCAGTCGCCCAGGAAGGCCTCCGCTGGGCATACCCGCAGGTCAGAGGGCATGTGCCCGAAACGGCGGGGGTTGACAACCAGGTCGATAGGTGCACCGGCGGCGGCGCGCAGATGCGAGAGGGGCCATACTGCGCGCATGGCACAGGGGTTTACCGGCGGCTGGGGCGGCGGTCCGGACGACGGCGAGACAGGTGCCGAGACGTCCGGTGGACTGGAGTTTCCGGCGGATCTGCGGGTCCCTGACGACCTGCGGGATCTGGAGCAGGACGTTCTTGCCTACCACCGCGAGCTCGCCGCCCGCACCGGCCACACCATTGCCGAGATCGGCCCCGACGACCTCGCGGAGGGCTCCGGGCACCGGTATGGGCGGTACATGTTGCTGCTCGTCGGCGCCATGATGGTGATGATCGTCTTCGGCGGCATGCTGTTCTTCCTGGCACCGGCCGGAGACGGCGACCCCCCACCGCAGGCGGCCCCGCTCGCGGTGGCGGCGAAGGCCTCGGGTGAGCCGGGCGGCCTGCTGCCGGACGTGCCACTGCACGACGGGCGCACGGGCGACGTGGGCGCAGCACGTGAGCTCCGTCCGGCGGTACTGGCACTGGTGCCGCGCCGGTGCCGGTGCAACGAAGTGATCAACTCGGTCAGCGGCCAGGCAGCAGAGTTCGACCTTCCCCTCTACGTGGTCGGTTCCCGAGAGCCCCGCCAGCAACTGCAGGTGCTGGCATCGATCATCCGGCAGGGCCAGGTGCGGCCCATGCACGATCCGTCGGCGGCTCTGGCGTCGGCCTACCAGGCCTCCGGCAAGCTCACCCTGCTGCTGGTGCGCGACGACGGAGTCGTCACCGCCATCGTCCGCAGCCCCGCCGCCGAGGACCGGCTAGAGCCGCAGCTGCGCCGGCTGACCGGGACGGCGGCCTCCCCCTGAAGCACCCGCCGGGGGGCTTCCCGGGACCGGGTCAGAGCGCGCGCAGCAGCGCTGCGTACAGGGTGAGTCCGGGACCGAAGGCCATGACCACGACGTGGTCGCCGGGCGCGGGCTCGAGCTGGTCCAGCACCAGCAGCACGGTGGCGGACGAGGCGTTGCCGTACGTGCGCAACACCTCGTACGACGGCGCCAGGTCGGTGTCGGTCAGTTCGAGCCGCTGACCCACGACGTCCAGAATCCGTGGGCCACCGGGGTGGATGGCCCAGCCCCGGACGTCGCGCAGAGCCAGCCCGTGCCGGGCGAGCAGCCCGCTGACCACCGGCCGGACATGGCGACCCAGCACGGCAGGCACCCGGGGTGACAAGCCCATCCGGAAGCCGTTGTCCGTGATCCGCCACGACATGTGGTCGCTGGTGGTCGCATCCGTGCGCGCGACGACGTCGACAACCTCGTAGCCGAATCCGGCGCCAGATGCGACGGAATCTGCGTCCGGGGTGAGCACCAGCGCGGCGGCGGCATCGGCGAACAACGCGTGGGCCACCATCTGCTCGATGTCGTCCTGCCCGACGTCGTGCCGCTGCCGGCCGTCGGGGCCCGGCGCGCCAGGCAGGTTCGCCGCCGGCTGCACGTGCAGACTGCACAGCTCGAGGCACAGCTGGACGACCGGCCGGCCGCGGGCAACCACAAAGTCGGAGGCGGCGCCGAGCGCCGGCAAGGCGGCATAGCAGCCCATGTGGCCCACCAGGAGCCGCTGCACGTCCACCGACATGCCCAGATCACGGGCGAGCAGGATGTCCAGACCCGGCGTCGTGTATCCGGTGCAGGAGACGACGCTGAACAGGCCCACCTCCTCCGGGGCGACGCCGGCATCGGCCAGTGCCCCGCTGACCGCCTCCTTGCCGAGGGGCAGGGCCTCCTGGAGATACCTGTCCATGCGGGCCCCCGTACTCCAGGACGAGACGTCCTCGGTGCACGGGTCGATCACGGCATGGCGGCGGGAGATGCCGGCTCCGCGCCACACCTTGGCGGCCGTTGCGTCGCCGCCGTGGTGAGCGCGGAAGAAGCCCTTCCACAGTTCGTCCTGTGTTCGGGACGGCGGAACGCCGAACCCACGGCCCCGGATCACGGCTCCGGTCATGCAGCTGCCTTCACGCCGACGCCCTGGAACAGGCCGGCGGTCAGCCGGGTGGGCTTGAAGGTGGCGCTCGGGCGCCGTCGGGCGAGCCACAGCAGGTAGCCGCGCAGCGACAGCCGCAACCCCTGCAGCCGCAGGTCGATACCGTGCCGCGCGCACTCGCCGACCAGCTGCCGACGATCGATGAACAAATCTCCGTCGTGCAGCCGCGGCGGCGGCCCGCCCGGCAGCCGCTCGCCCAGCGTGATGCTGGTGAAGCGGCCGAAGGCGGTGGCGGCGATGGTGTCGACGACGAGCGTGCCACCGGGACGCAGGATGCGAGCGCACTCTGCGATCACCTGCGGCATGTCGGGCACGTGCTCGAGGATCTCGCCGGCCAGCACCACATCCGCGACCCCATCACGCAATGGCACCTGCCGCACGTCGGCGCGGACGGTCAGCACGCCGCGGGCGGCGGCCTCCCGCAGCGCCGGACCGGACAGGTCGACGCCGACGTGCCGGTAACCGGCCCGGGCGACGTAGGGAGCCATCAGCCCGCCACCGCATCCGAGGTCGACGGCGAGCGCGCCAGGAGGCGCCGGCGGCAGGAGGGACGAGCGCGCCTCGGCGATCCAGTGCAACATCGCGAACCGGCCGCGCCGGTCCCACCACATCTCCGCCAGGTCGTCGTACTGCGCCGGATCGTTGCGCGCACGCACGGGAGCCGGATCGTTGCGCGCACGCACGGGAAGAGACACGGTTGCCGCACCTCCAGCCCACGCCGGAGGCTCCGACGATCCCGGCAGGCGCCCTACCCATTTCACTGCGCGCTGCACCGGCCCCTCCTTGGCCGGTCCGGCGGGCGGCCCGGCGGCTGGGGATGGGCGCCCGCGCCGTGGCTCGCGCGAACCGCTGGGCGTGAGAGCGTGCGGAGCAACCGTGGGCACACAGCTGGGAGGACCGGAATGCCTTTGCTGCGCTCCCTGGCGATCGCCACGCATCCGCTCCCCACCGTGGCGGTGACCTCGTTCACCGCGGTGATGGCCCGCAGCGCCGGCATGCGCGGACGCCGGACGGCGCTGCTGTCGGCCGCGGTGCTGTCGGGCCAGCTCGTCATCGGCTGGTCCAACGACTACCTCGACCGGGATCGCGACGCCCGGGCCGGCCGGACCGACAAGCCGATCCCTCGCGGCGACATCGCCGCTCGCACCGTGGGTGGCGCGGCGGTCGTCGCCGGCTTCGCCTGCATCCCGTTGTCCCTGGCGCTGGGGCGGCGACCTGCCGCGGCACACCTGACGGTGGTCGGCTGCGGACTCACCTACAACGCCTGGGCCAAGTTCACGCTGCTCAGCCCGCTGCCCTACGCCTGCGCCTTCTCCCTGCTGCCGCCATGGGTGGTCGCGCTGTCGCTGCCAGGTTCCCCACCGCCGCGCCGGGCGATCTGGCTGGCGACCGGCCTCCTCGGCGTCTCGGCCCACTTCGCCAACACCCCGGACGACGAGGTGTTCGACGGCGCCACCGGAGTCCGGGGACTGCCACAACGACTCGGCCCCCGCCGGTCCATCCTCGTGTCGGCGCTGCTGCTGTGCGCTGCGTCGCCGCTGCTACTGCCCAGTACGGCCACCGCCTGGAGGTCAGCTCGCCTCGTGGCCGGGCTGCTGTGCGCCGGCGGCGCGACCACCGCCGCCCTGTCGGCCCGCACCGTGCTGCGGGGAGAGCGCACCCGAACCGCGTTCCAGCGCAATCTGCTGGCCAGCGGATTGCTCCTCGGCGCCTCCGTGGTCGGCGGCGACGCGCTGACCGACTGACCGTTACGTAGGCTTGCTCCGTGCATCCCGCTCGCCGGCCGCTGCCCCGGTGTACCGCCTTTGTGGCGGCAGCCCTGTTGCTGATCTCGGGTTGCGGCGGCGGGGCCGACGGTTCTGCGGTCGACGTTGCTGCTTCCCCGGACACCGGCGGCAACGGCTCGGTAGCGAGCAATGACCCCGGCGGCCGGGCCCAATCGCTGCACGGCACCGTCCCCGAACCCGCGTTGCCACGCCCGTCGTTCCGGCTCACGGACACGTCCGGCAAGCCGTACGACTTCGCCGAGCGCACCGCCGGCCGCGTCACGCTGGTGGCGCAGGGCTACACCTCCTGCCCCGACATCTGCTCGGTGATCATGGCGGACATCGCCACGGCCCTGCGGCAGGTGCCGGACGACGTCCGCGACTCGGTGACCGTCGTGTGGTTGACTGCCGATCCCGAACGGGACACCGGCCCCAAGATCCGCGCCTGGCTCGACCGGTTCGACACATCGTTCGTGGGCCTCACCGGAACGCGCGCCGAGATCGCAGCCGCCGAGAAGGCGCTGGGACATCCGCCCTCCCGCCGGGCCGACGACCGTGTTGACTACGCTGTGGACCACCGCGCGGACGTCACCGCGTATGGCCGGAACGATCTGGTGGCCGTGGTGTACCCACCTGGCGCGGTCAGCCGTGACTACGCCGCCGATCTGCCGAAGCTCGTCAAGGAGTGACCGTCCCCGTGAGCCGCCGCCTCCTCGCTGCTGCCCTGATCGCCACGCTGCCGCTCGCGTCCGGGTGCGCCTCCGGGCTGGAGTCGGCCACCGTGACCAAGCCGTCCATCGCCGAGGGTGACGGCGCGAACCTGGGCGATATCCAGATCCGTAACGCGCACCTGGCGCCGCCGCTCGACCCGACCGGACGGTACCGGCAGGGCGAGGCGGTGCCGCTGTACGTGACGATCGTGAACCGCGGCGCGGAGAACGACGCGCTGGTGTCAGCCACCAGCGAGGCGGCCACCGAGGTACGGCTGGCCCCGGCGGCCGCGAGGCGACCCGTGCCCGCCAGCACGGTGTCGCCCTCCGGGGAGCCGGCAGAGCACACCGAGCCGGATACGCAGGAGGACGACGGCGAGCACACCGAGCCGTCCGCTTCGGCGGAGGCGGGCGGCGCAGACTCGCCGTCCCCGAGCGCATCCGCTCCGCCGACGAACGCCCCCGTGACGGACGACACCACCAGCGCCACCCCGGCCGCTACGGCGACCGCGACCGCACAGCCGGCGGCAGCGAGTGTCGCCCTGCCGCTGCCGATCCCCAACACCGCCAGCATCGCGCTGCAGGAGGGCTCACCCGTCGCGCTGCAGCTGTTCGGGCTGATGGAGCCCGTGCGGGACGGTCAGGTCATCGACGTCCAGCTGCGATTCGAGAAGGCCGGTTCCGTCACGCTGCAGGTGCCCGTATCGACCGGCGAGTACTACGAGGGCATCGTGCGTGAGCGCGAGGAAGCACCGAAGGAGAACAAGGACACCGGCCACTGACGCTCCACGGTCATCACCACACCCCGTAGCGGTGCGACGCATACCGCGGGGTGACGAGCAGGCAGGACCCGGCTCAGTTCACCAGGTGACGCGGGCTAGCCGGCGCAGGCTCAATGTCCCTGCTTCGAGACCGCCTCGGCGGCGGCGGCAGCGGCCTCCGGATCCAGGTAGCGGCCCCCCGGATTGATCGGACGCAGGTCGTCGTCCAGGTCGTACCGCAGCGGAATGCCGGTCGGGATGTTGAGCTTCACGATGTCGGCGTCGCTGACCCCGTCCAGGTGCTTGACCAGGGCGCGAAGGGAGTTGCCGTGGGCCGCGACCAGCACCACCTCGCCGGTGCGCAGATCAGGCACGACGGCGTCGTACCAGTACGGCAGCAGGCGGACGACGACGTCCTTCAGGCACTCGGTCTGCGGCAGGACATCCGGCGGCAGCTCCGCGTAGCGCGGGTCCCGGCGGGCCGACCACGGCGAGTCGTCGGCCAGCGGGGGCGGCGGGGTGTCGTACGAGCGACGCCAGATCATGAACTGCTCTTCGCCGTACGTGTTGCGCGTCTCGGCCTTGTTCTTGCCCTGCAAATCCCCGTAGTGCCGCTCGTTCAGCCGCCATGAGCGCCGAACCGGCACCCACAGCCGGTCACACGCGTCCAGCGCGATCTCCGTGGTCTGGATCGCCCGGCGCAGCAGGGATGTGTGGACCATGCCGGGCAGCAGGCCGGACTCCGCGAGCAGCTCGCCACCCCGGTATGCCTCCCGGCGGCCGCGATCGGTCAATGCCACATCAACCCAGCCGGTGAACCGGCCGGCCTCGTTCCACTCGCTCTCGCCGTGGCGGAGCAGCACCAAGGTCGCGCTCATGTCAGGCAGCCTGCCACGTCCCCCGGGTTCTACACGCGCGGACCCTCCGTGCGCGGCGGGGCGGCTCGTCCCGGACACCGGTCGTGATGAGGATCCGTCGCCCCCCGCCACGCCGCAAGGCGACGTATAAGCGGCGCGGATCTCTGATGCGAGGTCGGATCCACGGGCCAGGGAACGTCCTGCTCATCGAGGTGAGGCACTACGGTGAGTCCTCCCCGGCAACCCCACACTCGCCGGCCCGGCGGCCGAGTTGAGGGGGCGATGAGCATGGCAGGCCCGCTGTTGGCGACCAAGCTCCACGTTCCTCGGCGGCGGCGCGGCCTGGTTCCGCGTTTGCGGCTACAGGAGCGGCTCAACCGTGGGGGCGAGGCGGTCCTGACGCTGGTGTCGGCTCCGGCCGGCTTCGGCAAGACCACACTGGTGACGGAGTGGCTGGCCGCCCGGGACGAGCGGTCGCCGGCGTGGCTCTCGCTCGACCAGCGGGACAACGACCCGGTTGTCTTCTGGACCTATGTGCTCACCGCGCTGCAGGCGACGGCGCTCAGGGTGGGTGCCGGCGCGCTCGCGCTACTGCAGGAGCCCCACGCGTCGCTCGACGAGGTGCTCACGACGCTGGTCAACGAACTCGCGGACGTTCAGGACGACGTGGTCGTGGTCCTGGACGACTACCACGTCATCGTGGCGCGCGACGTGCACGACCGGCTGGGCTTCCTGCTCGAGCATCTGCCGCCGCAGATCCACGTCGTGATCGCCACCCGCGCCGACCCCGCCTTACCGTTGCCGCGGTTGCGGGCGCGGCGCGAGCTCATCGAAATCCGTGCCGATGACCTGCGCCTCACAGCCGAGGAGGCCGCAGCTTACCTCAACGACGTCATGGGGCTGGCCCTGACCGGCGAGCACGTGGCGGCGTTGGAGGCGCGCACCGAAGGATGGATCGCGGCGCTGCAGTGGCGGCGCTGTCGATGCAGGACCGGGACGACGCCGCCGGCTTCATCGCCGGTTTCGCGGGCGACGACCGTTACATCGTCGACTACCTCGTCGAGGAGGTCCTGCAGCGCCAGGCCGACGAGGTCCGGACCTTCCTCCTGCAAACGGCCGTACTCAGCCGGCTCAATGGCCCGCTGTGCGATGTCGTCGTCGGCCGGGACGGCGGGACGGCGATGCTGGAGCGCCTCGACCGCGCGAACCTGTTTCTGGTGCCGCTCGACGACCGCCTGCACTGGTACCGCTATCACCATCTCTTCGCCGACGTGCTGCACGCACGGCTGCTCGCAGAGCAACCCGACCGCGTTGCCGAACTGCACCGGCGGGCCAGCGGCTGGCACGCGCAGTACGGCGAGCCGGCCGAGGCAATCCGGCACGCGCTGGCCGGCGGAGACGTCGAGCGGGCGGCAGACCTGGTCGAGCTCGCCATGCCGGCGGCACGGCGAAACCGCCACGAGACAACGCTGCGCCACTGGCTCAAGCAGCTCCCCGAGGAGGTGCTCCGTGATCGTCCGGTACTCCGCGCAAGCTATGCGGGCGCGCTTTTGATCCATGGGGAGCTCGACGGCGTGGAGAAGCACCTCTGCGAGGCCGAGCGCTGGCTGGACGCGGCGGAGTCCGGGAACGCGGCATCGCCGGCTGCCACGTCCGGGGCGGACGATGCCGTGGTCCGGGCCGTGCGCACCCAGGTGGCGGTCTATCGCGCCGCGCAGGCACGGATAATGGGCGACCTCGCCGCCACCATGACCCACGCTCGGCGCGTGCTTGACCTCTCCAGAGACGACGACCACCTGGTGCGCGGGTCGGCTGCTGGACTGCTGGGCCTGGCGCACTGGAGCAGTGGCGATCTTCAGGCCGC
>JALYNC010000060.1 GCA_030773415.1 Actinomycetota bacterium | reverse complement strand
CGGAATGAAGCTTGGAGCCACATACGCCTCGCCGATGGCCCGGATCACGGCGGCCGTGACGGTGAGCATTGCCCTGTTGGCGGGTGCCACCGGCTGCGGGCCGAGCGGAGATACGACCCAGGAGCAGGAGACTTCCAGCGGAAATGAGACCTCGCGCAGGCCGGGTGGGGGAGCGTCGGAGCAACCGGGCACGAGTAATACGCCTGAGGTCGGCGACGGGCAGAACGAGCAGAACAGCGAGGAGGGGGGCTGATTTCACGTTCCCGCACAGCACTGCCTGGCGCCCGCATCTGGCAGACTCGGAACGTCAGTCGGCGGCCGCTGGCTGGCTGGCCCGCGGTTAGGGCCATCCAGTGCCCAGCCACCGAGACGGACGCTCTCGGTCACGGCCCAGCTGATACTTGCTGCGGGTGCTGGACGTGCGACGCACTCTGTGCTCACCGCACAACCGGGACGGCTTGTCCAGGTCGGCGTCGTTCTTCAGCCCGCCGAGCACCAGCAGAGCGCTGGTGGAGGCATGGTCGCCCCGAATCCCCATTTCCCCCACCGTTGGCGCCGGAGGCTCCGCAGTTGCCGCGGGTCAGGCCAAGTACTTCCCCGAGCGGGTCGCCAATCTGACGGGCGTCACGACGATCGGTGCGGGCGCCTACCGAGGCTTCGCGGTGACCACTCCGCCAGCTGCCCAATGAGCTAGGCGGCCACCGGCTTGAGCACCACCTTCATGCACTCGTCCTCCTTGTTCTTGAACGTCTCATAGCCCTCGGGTGCCTGCTCGAGGCGGAGCCGGTGCGTGATGATGAAGGACGGGTCGATGTCGCCATTGCGGATGTGCTCGAGGAGAGGCTTGAGGTAGCGGTGCACGTGGCACTGACCGCCCTTGAGCGTGAGCCCACGGTTCATCCAGGAGCCGGCGGGAAACTTGTCGAGAAATCCGCCGTAGACACCGATCACCGAGACCGTGCCGCCATTGCGGCAACTGAGAATCGCCTGGCGCAGGGCGGCGCCACGGTCAGTCTCCAGTCGACCGGCCTGCTTGACGCGGTCGTACGCGTTGAGCACGGCCGCGCCGTGATGTGCCTCGAGGCCGACCGCGTCGATGCAGGCGTCGGGGCCTCGTCCTGCCGTCATCTCCTTGAGCTCCTGCTGGACGTCGGCGTCCTCGTAATTGATCACATCCGTCGCGCCGGCCTTCTCCAGGGCCATCCGCAGCCGGTACGGGAAGCGGTCGATGGCGATGATCCGCTCGGCGCCGAGCAGCTTGGCGCTGGCGATGGCGAACTGCCCGACGGGGCCGGCCCCCCACACCGCCACCACATCTCCGGGGGAGATGTTGCACATCTCGGCGCCCATGTAGCCCGTCGGAAAGATGTCGGTGAGGAAAAGCACCTGCTCGTCCGTCAGGGAGTCGTCCACCTTCAGTGGCCCGACGTCGGCGAACGGCACCCTGACGTACTCCGCCTGCCCGCCCGCGTAACCGCCGGTGAGGTGGGAGTAGCCGAAGATGCCGGAGGTGGAGTGGCCCCACATCTTTTCGACCAGCCCGGCATTCGGATTGGAGTTCTCGCAGATGGCGGTGGCTCCCGCCTGACAGGCGAAGCAGTTACCGCAGGCGATCGGAAACGGCACGACCACCCGGTCACCGACGCGCAGGTTCGTCACCTGCCGGCCCAGCTCGACGACCTCGCCCATGAACTCGTGGCCGACGATGTCGCCCCGCTTCATCTCCGGGATGTAACCGTTGTACAGGTGCAGGTCCGATCCGCAGATCGCGGTGGACGTGACGCGGACGATGGCGTCACGGTCACTGAGAATCTGGGGGTCCGGTACGTCCCGGACCTCGACGCTGTTGCGACCCATCCAGCAGTTCGCTCGCATTGCCCTCTCCTCGCTCGATGCCGGACGATCTCAGGACGAAACAGGCCGTCCGGGCCGCTGAAGCAACTGCCGGCGCGCGGCGGTGCCTTCCGGTGAAGCGTCCGAACGCACCACCTCACCGGTCTCGAGCACCTGCTTGAACCGCCGGAGGTCGTCCTCGACCTGCTGATGCGGATCCTCACCCAGCAACCGCGCCACCGCCGCCCCGGCCCGTCCGCCAGGCAGGGCGTAGGTCAGATGGGCCCGGACCTCCGTGCCCCGGCCGCCCGGGGCGGGGTCGAAGCGCACGGCTCCACGATTCGGCACGCGCGTCCGGCCGACGGACTGCCAACCGATGCGCGAACCAGGCACGTCGTCGGTGATCTGCGCGTCCCACCTCACCGTGCCGCCGCCAGGTTTGCGCGCGGCCCAGTGGGAACGGCCGTTGCCCACCTGCTCCACCGACTGCAGGTGCGTCATGAACGTCGGCAGCAAGTCCAGATCCCGCCAGTAGTCGTACGCCCGCCGGGGCGGGCAGTTGACGGTGATCGCAGCGGTCAGGTGCAGAGACCCCCGGCCGGCTGCCCGCCGGGCGGCGATCAGGTCGAGAGCGGCGATGCCCGCCACCGCGCGGGCGGCCGACACCGTCCGCTGCCGTGCCTCGCCGTCATGGCCGTCCTTGCCCTGCAGCGTGCCGGTGAGCAGGGCGAGGTCCATCGCGTCACCGGCGACCCGCGCCCACAGCCAGGGTGTGGGCGATTTTCCGGCCAGCAGGCCGGGAACGACCGCGAGCTCCCGCAGCCCCACGCCGCGCACCACCGTGCGGGTCGTGTCGTCCGTGCGCACCCCGACCAGCCGTCCCACAGCGTCGGGCTGGAGCAGCTGGATGGCCCCCAGGCCGAGGCTGAACACGCCGAGCGCCCAGGGAAGAGCGCCCCTCGGATATTCGAAAGGTGCCGCCGCGGTCATGGGCCCTCCGGAGGTGGGCGGGGTTTCTTGCTGTGTTCTCACGGTGAGGGTGGCCGGAAACCTTCAGCTCGACGCCGTCGCGATATTGCCTGGCGTGCCGACGTCGCTCCGGGGGGCCATGCGAAGGCGATGTGGCGATCCGTCCGCGGCGGCAGCAGGCCTCCCCGAGCCGACGTACTGCTGACCCGGTCGCTGGAAGCGGCTCCGCCTCCCGGCTGGAGCCATCGTTCCGCTGGCTCGTCGGGTCGTCGTGGATCAGCAATCTCGGGGACGGCATGGCGCACGCCGCCGGCCCCCTGCTGGTCGCCTCGCAGACCCGGGACCCGTTTCTCGTGGCGATGTCCGCCCTGCTCCAACACCTGCCGTGGCTGCTGTTCGGGCTCCACGCCGGAGCCGTCGCCGACTGGGTGGACCGGCGCAGGTTGGCGGTCTTGGTCGACCTGGCGCGGACCACGGTCCTCGTGATGCTGACCGTCATCCTGGTCACGGGCAACGTCTCGATCGGGACCGTGCTGGTCACGGTCTTCCTGCTGGGCACGGGCGAGGTCTTCGCTGACACGGCGACCGAGTCGCTGCTGCCGATGGTGGTCGACAAGGCCGATCTCGGTGTAGCGAACTCGCGCCTGATGGCCGGGCACATCACGATGAACACGCTCGCCGGGCCTGCGGTTGGTGCGGTGTTGTTCGCGACCCGGGATGGCGTGGCCGTTCCTGGTGCAAGCCGTGTGCGTGGGACTGGGAGTGGTGCTGCTGCTGCGCATCTCCCGGCCCGTCGACGTCCGGCCCGCGAAGCGCCAGCGGCTGCTGCGCGACATCGCCGAAGGACTGCGCTGGACCCGGGCCAATGCGGCCGTCCGCACCTTGACCGTCACCATCGTCGTGTTCAACGTGACGTGGGGGGCGGCGTGGTCGGTTCTGGTCCTGTACTCCAGTGAGCGGCTCGGTTGCGGTCCGGTCGGCTTCGGCCTGCTGACAACCGTGAGCGCCGTCGGCGGGCTGGTCGGCACGGCGGCCTACGACTGGCTGGAGCGGCACATGAGCCTGGGCGCGATCATTCGCGTCGGGCTGGTCCTGGAGACGCTCACGCATCTCGCGCTGGCGGTGACCACCACGGGGTGGGTCGCCATGGTCATCATGTTCGTCTTCGGGTTGTACGCGTTCGTCTGTGGCACCACCGCGCGGACGGTCCGCATGCGGGCGGTGCCGCTCGAGCTGCAGGGCCGGGTGGGCAGCACCTACCGGCTCGGCGTCTATGCCGGCCTCATCGTGGGCCAGGCGCTCGGCGGGGTGATCGGGAGCCTGTGGGGCGTGACGGGGCCGTTCTGGTTCGCGTTCGTCGGGTCTGCCCTGCCCGTCGCGGTCATGTGGCGGCAGTTGACGAACATCGCGCACGCCGACTGAGATCGCCCCCGGCTACAGCCTGGACGGCTGCTGGTCCGGCGTGCCCCCGTCCGCCGGGGGTGCGGGCACCCGGGTCTCCGGGGCAGCCATGGACAGCAGGCCGGCGCAAAGCAGGATCCCGGCCGTCGCGCCGAACGCGGCTCCGTAGGACAGCGAGTCGGCGAGCTGCCCGGCGACGAGGGGGCCGATCACGGCTCCCGCGTCACCCGCCATCTGGTACGTGGCCACCACGCTGCCGCCGCGTCCCTGCACGATGTCACCGACCACGGCGGCGGGAGCCACGTCGAGCATCCCTGAGCCCAGGCCGAACAGCACCATCGCGACCACGTACGCGGGCAGGGTCGGCAGGACCGCCAGCAGGCCCACCGCTGCCGCGGAGATCAGCGAGCCACCGATGAGCAGCGGCCGGCGCCCCAACGTGTCGGCCAACCGGCCGGACGGCAGCAGGATCAGAGCGTTGACGCCCGCAACGATGCCGAACCCCGCGCCGGCCCACACCAGGCTGACGTCCAGCACCTCTACGACGAAAAGCGGCACCAGCGCGGCACGCACGCCGAGGACGGCCCAATGGCTGGCGAAGTTCGTAACCAGGGCGGCCCGGTACGCGCGGGAGCGCAGCGCCGTCAACAGGGCTGTCCGTTGGGGACGGCCGTCCTCCTCCGGAGCTCTCGCCAGCGCGCTGTGCCGAAGGGCGAACAGCCCGATGCCGCCGGCCACCGCCAGCGTCCCGGCGTACAGGAAGAACGGCGCGCGGATCGACCACGCCGTGACGAAGCCGCCGAGCGCCGGCCCCGTGATCCCGCCGAGCAGGAAGCCGCCGGAGAACAGTCCCGACGCCTGCCCACGCTGGTCGGGGCCGACCACCCGCAACAGCAGGCTGACGGCGCTGACCGTGAACATCGCCGATCCGATGCCGCCGATTCCGCGCAGGAACAGCAGTTGCTCGTAGGTCTGGGCGAGGCCCGCCAGGGCGCTGCTGACCCCGACGATGCCGATGCCCGTCGCGAGCACCAGTCGTTCGCCGAACCGGTCGACAAGGCGCCCCACGCCCAGGATCGAGACCAACCGCATCAAAGCGAAGGCGCTCAGCACCGCCCCGGCGGCGGTCCGTCCCACGCCGAACTCGCGGGCGAAGACGGGGATCGCGGGCGCCACGATGCCGAACCCGACAGCAACCGAGAAGGCCACGGCCACCAGCACGCCCACCTCGCGCGGCAGCCCGGACAGCCAGCCACCGCGCATGGGCATCAGTCTGTCAGCGCCGCGCCGGGCCCAGGCACGGGCGGCAGGTAGTACAATGTGACCCTTCGGACACGGTCGGTGACATTCCTGTCCATCAGTGACAGGCCTGTCCGGCGCCATCACCCAACGGAGGCCGAGCGGCGCATGAGTGAAGCCCGTCCACGGCCCGGCGTCCAATTGGGCGCGTCGGAGTCGCGGGCCGGTGCCCAGCTGGACGAGGTCGTCCGCCGGCTGCTGGACGTGGTGTCTGACATGTCGCCGGAGAACCTGCCCGCCGTCCTGGTCCAGGAGGCGGCAGTGGCGGGGGTGCCCGGCGTCGTGGTGTACCTCCAGGACTTCGATCACCGGCTGCTGCTGCCCCTGACCGGTTCTGCCGGCGGGGCGGGCCTGAGCGCCGAGCCGGTGGAGGGCAGCGCGCCGGGCGACGCGTTCCGGTCGGACGCGCTGGTCGTATGCCCCGAGTCCGGCGGCTCCCGCGTATTCGTTCCGTTGCGCGACGGCGGCGAACGGGTGGGCATCCTGGCTCTCACCCTGCCCGGCGTTGCTGGCCGGGACGTGCCGGAACCGGCGGTCTGGCGACTGTCACGTCTGGTCGCCAGCCTGTTGGTGGTCAAGGGCGCCTACTCCGACGCCTTCTTCTTCGCCCGCCGCCGCAAGCCGATGGCGCTCGCGGCCGAGATGCAGTGGCAGCTGCTGCCGCCGCTGACGCTGCAGTCACCCCGGGTCTCCATCGCGGGCATGCTCGCCCCGGCGTACGAGGTGGGCGGGGACTCGTTCGACTACGCGCTGCAGGACGGCGTCCTGCATTTCGCGATCTTCGATGCGATGGGTCACGGGCTGCGCGCCTCGATCCTGGCGACGGCGGTGGTGAGCGCCTATCGCCACGCGCGGCGAGGCCGGGTCGGTCTGCGCGACAAGTACGCCCTCGCCGACGACGTCGTACGGGAGCAGTTCGGCGGCGAGCACTTCGTGACGGCACAGATGGCTGATCTGGACGTGAACGGCGGCGTACTGCGCTGGGTGAACGCCGGCCACCCGAGGCCGCTGCTCGTGCGACACGGCAGGGTGGTCAGGTCGCTGCGCAGCGACACCACGCTGCCGATCGGCCTGGCCGGAGAGACGCCGCAGGTGAGCGAGGAGGAGCTACAGCCCGGCGACCGGCTGGTGTTCTTCACCGACGGGGTCATCGAGGAGCGGACCCCCGACGGAGGGCAGCTGGGGCTTCCCGGGTTCGGCGCCTTTCTGGAACGGGTCCAGCGTCCTCGGCTACCGGTGGCCGAGACGGTGCGCCAGTTGAGCCTGGAGCTCACCGCCGGCTGGAACAGCGGGTCGCCGAGGGACGACGTCACGATCGTGCTGCTCGAGTGGCATCCCTAGCGACACGCCTACTCGGTTCCGGTGTCACCTCTTGCACAGGGCCGTAGCTCGGTGTACATATATGACAACGGCGCGTGACGACTGGGCGGTCGAGGTTCTCTCCCGTACCAGCCGGAGCGTGTCGCCGCAGGAAAAGCCGGTCGGAGTCGCCGTGCCCGACTCCGATCCGGCGTTGGAGTAGTCGCGGGCGCTTGCCCCCACCGCCTTAGCGCCCGCGACCTCCCCTGCGCGCCCGCAGGTAGTCGCTGACCACGTAGTCGCCGAGGCGCTCCGGTGCGGGAGAGAAGACCCGGCCGCCGTTGCGTGCGGCGAGCGATTCCACGAACCGCACGAGGCGCGGTTCCTCATCGAGCATGAAGACGTTGATCGTGGCGCCGGCGCGGGTCAGCAGCGCCACCTCGGCCAAGGTCAGTTCCAGGGTTTCGGGCAGCGGAGGCCAGCAGAAGTCGGCCCGGCCGTTGGGCAGCAGGTGGGCGGTGGGCTCGCCGTCGGTGACGACCAGGACGACCGGCTCGGCGTCCGGATGGCGGGCGAGGTGACGGCGCGCCAACATCAGGGCGTGCTGCAGATTCGTCCCCTGCACCATGTCCGACGACAGACCGGCCAGCTCGCCGGGCTGCAGCACGCGGGCGTAGTCGCTGAAGCCGATGATCTCGATGGCGTCCTGCGGATACCGCGTGGTCACCAGGGAGTGCAGCGCCAAGGCGGTCGCCTTGGCGGTGCCCCACGTGCCGCGAATCGCCATGGAGTACGACAGGTCCACCAGCAGGCAGACGGCGGCACGCGTGCGGCGCTCGGTCTCGACCACCTCGAAGTCGTCGACGGTCAGCGACACCGTCGTTCGGGTCTCGCCGGTTGCCCCCTCGCCCGTTGCGGCGGAGTCCGAGACGCTGCGGAGCACAGCATTGGAGACGGTACGGACCACGTCCAGCGGCTGCTCGTCACCGAAGCGCCAGGGCCGGCTGGCCCCCGTGCGCTCACCCGCCGCGCCGGCGTCGGCGACGTCGTGCTCCCCGCGGGCGGTCGCGGCCAGGCTGGCGAAAACCCGCCGTAGCGCGGTGCCGCCGATACGGCGCACGGCGCGGGGGCTCAGCTCCAGTCGCCCGCCGCTGCGGGTCAGATATCCCTGCTCTTCCAGTTCCCGCTCCATCTGCTGCAGCGAACGCAGGTCGTCGGCGGCCTGGCGGCCCAGTGCCCGCTGCACCGCGGTGGCGCTGATGTCGTCCAGTGAGGCGCCGGGGTAGTCCTGGCGCAGAGTGGCCTGCAGTTCTTCCAGGTCGGCCAGCTCCTCCAGCATCGAGGTGGCGTCCGACAACCCGAGGGCGTCCCGGCCCCGCGTGCGCTCGCGTCCCGACCAGTCCAGCTCGGGCCGGCGTTGCCGCAGCTCGCGGCCGAGCTGGTCCAGTTCAGCCTGCAGGCCCAGATCGGCCATGGTGGCCGCGATCAGCTCCTGCAGCTGATCGCGCTGAGCCGGTGACAGCGACTGCATCAGGCGCTGCGCGGCCGCCGCCCGCCGGGCCAGGGTGTCGACCAGCTCATCGAGATCGGCCGGTTGCTCGGGAAACAGCTCCCCGTAGGCGTCCATGAAGTCCGAGAACGCCTCCGCCGTGTCCTCGCCCCGGGCGTCGCGCTCCAGCAGATCGTTCAGATCGTTGAGCATGTCCTTGACGTGCTTCAGCTGCTCCGGGGACGGGTTGTCCAGGGCCTGCTTGAGACCGGCGAACTGCTGATCCAGCACCTCCCTGCGCAGCAGGTCGGAGATCTGCTCGTAGGTCTGGCGGGCCTGCGGCGAGCGCCACTCGTAGTCGGCAAGCTCCCGCACGGCTCGGGCCGCGTCCGGTGGCAGGGCGTCCAGCTCTGCCTCCGCGAGGCGCGCCGCGTCGTCGGGGTCCGGGAACAGGGCGGCCCGCTCCTGCTCGACGGCCGACTCCAGCAGCTGGCGAACCTGCTCCAGGGTGCCGTCCAGCCGCCCGCTCTCGCGCAGCTGCATGCGCCGCTGCCGGACGGTGCGCAGCAGATCGTCGAGCCCCAGCTTGTCCGCGGTGCCGCGCCGCAGCAGCCGGGACAGGGCCTCGCGCGGGCTGTCTCCCTCCAGAACCGAGTCCCCGACCTCGTCCAGGACCGCCTGCAGGTCGTACGGCGGGGCAAGCGGGTCCGGACCGCCGGACCACAACCCGTACCGGTAGGCGCTGACGCCACGGGCGAGCTCGCGGCGCGGACGCCCCCGCGAGCCGCCGTCCCCCACGTCGCCGCCGTCCCTGAAGTGGCTGCCGGAGCTCATCCGCCGTAGACCGTCCGCCCGGGAACCTCGTCCTTGGCCAGCCGGCGCCCCAGATGCAGCCCCTCCAGCGCGAATTCGACCGCTGCTGCCGCCAGCTCGGGGGTCTCGTCACCGTCGCCCATGCCGAGCGCCGCCATGATCTGGGCCAGCCCGGGAACCGGGCCGATCCGCCCGAGGAGCTCCCGGGCCGGCACCAGCTCCCCGGTCTCCACGCTGGCGCCCTCGCCGAAGCGGGCCAGCAGCCCGGACAGGTCCACACCGGCGAGCCGGGCCCGGAAGGTGTCGCTGGTCGCCTTGCGGAGCAGGTGCGCCAGCACCTCGAGCTCACGGCCCTCCTCAGCCTGCTCGAACTCCACCTTGCCCACGGACGACGACACCACCGACGGCAGGTCGCAGACCCGGCACACCGCCACCGGTTCGGCGGTCAGGGCCGCGCGTCGCACGGCTGAGGCAGCGACGGTCTCCGCCGCGGAGATGGCGAACCGGGCCGACACCCCGCTGCGGATGTCCACCGCCGGGGACTCGCGCACCAGCCGGGTGTAGCGGGCGAGCACCTCGAGCAGGTGGTCGGGAAGCACGGCCGACACCGCATCGTCTCCCCACCCGAGCGCCGCTTCCTGCCGGATCACGCGCAGCTCGTCGGCGAGGTCGAGTGGGTAGTGGGTGCGTACCTCGGCGCCGAACCGGTCCTTGAGGGGAGTGATGATCCGGCCCCGGTTCGTGTAGTCCTCGGGGTTGGCGCTGGCCACCATCAGCACGTCCAGCGGCAGCCGCAGGTTGTAGCCGCGGATCTGGATGTCACGCTCCTCCAGCACGTTCAGCAGCGCCACCTGGATCCGCTCGGCGAGGTCCGGCAGCTCGTTGATGCTGAAGATGCCGCGATTGGTGCGCGGAACGAGGCCGTAGTGCACGGTCTCGGGATCTCCCAGGGTCCTGCCCTGCGCCACCTTGATCGGGTCGACGTCGCCGACCAGATCGCCCACGCTGGTGTCCGGCGTGGCGAGCTTCTCGCTGTACCGATCCTGGCGGCCGAGCCAGCTGACGGGCAGCGCGTCACCCGTCTCGGCGTGCAGTCGCCGGCAGCGCACGCACACGGGTGCGTACGGATGATCGGAGATCTCGCAGCCGGTCACGACGGGCGTCCACTCATCGAGCAGACTGACCAGCGTCCGGATCAGCCGGGTCTTGCCCTGTCCGCGCTCACCCAGCAGGACGAAGTCGTGCCCGGCGAGCAGGGCCCGCTCCACCTGCGGGAGCACCGTCTCGTCGAAGCCGACGATTCCGGGAAAGCGCTCGGCGCCGTCCCGCATGCGGGCCAGCAGGTTGGCCCGGATCTCGGCCTTGACCGACTGTGGCCGGTGTCCCAAGGCGCGCAGCTCGCCGAGCGTCGTGTCGGCGGGGCGTGGCGCCGGAGCCGGCTGGACCGGTTGTGCAGCAGCGGAAGTTGTCACGCCGACACGCTACGTCGCAACCGTGTCGCCCTGCATGTGGCGCGGGTTGCGCGGCGTGCGACGGTTGGTCCATGTCGGGAGCGGGCGGTGCGGTGCTGGCGTGCGACGTGGGCGGCACGAAGCTGGCCGCCGCCCTGATCGACGCCGACGGCCGGCTGGTGGGCCGGGGACGAATCGTACGGACGCCCAGCGGGCCCGGGGCCGACGCCGAGGCGCTGTTTGCGACGCTGCTGGTGCTGGCGCGTGAAACGCTCGCGGACCTTCCGCCTGGGCCGGCCGGAGCGGGCCCGGCGGTGCTCGGTGTCGGCGTCGGCTGCGGTGGTCCGATGTCGTGGCCGGCCGGCCGGGTGTCGCCGCTGAACATGCCCGGCTGGCGGGACTTCCCGCTGCGGGAACGGCTCGCCGAGCGCCTGCAGCTGGCCGTGCGCGTGCACAACGACGCCGTGTGCATGGCCCTGGGTGAGCACTGGCGCGGGGCGGGCAGGAACGGCGGTGACCTGCTGGGCATGGTGGTCTCCACGGGGGTGGGCGCCGGGATCGTCTCCGGCGGGCGGCTGATCGAGGGGGCGACGGGCAACGCCGGCCATCTGGGTCATGTCGTGGTGGACCCCGCCGGCCCGCCGTGCACCTGCGGAGGACGCGGCTGCCTGGAGGCGGTGGCGAGCGGCCCGTCGATAGCGGCCTGGGCCCACGCCAACGGATGGCGGC
>JALYNC010000059.1 GCA_030773415.1 Actinomycetota bacterium | reverse complement strand
TGGCCCCGGTGGCCCCGGTGGCCCCGGTGGCCCCAGTGGCCGGGGTAGCCCCAGTGGCCCCAGTGGCCCCAGTCGCCGCACTGGCCGCAGTGGCCGCAGTGGCGGGCAAGCCGTTGCGAGCCTCGGCAGTGCCGCCCGCCGTCGCAGGGTCAGGCCCGGACCCGGTGTCGGTCGAACGCTCTACCGGCGCGCCTGCCGGTCCAGCGGCGTCAGGCGCCGGCTCGGTGACAGCGGGAACGGCGTTCGAGGACACGGTCAGCTCCTCCGGATGCGAGAACCCAGTCTAACGGCGTTGGCCTGCCGTAACTGTCGTACCCGCAGCGGCGGCGCTGCGACCGGGGCGGCCGAGAGCCCGCCAGCCGGTCAGACGGTGAGCAGGGCGTGGACGTCGACCCCGAGCAGCCGGCTACGGCCCTTCAGGAACGCCAGCTCCAGCAGCACGGAGCAGCCGACCAGCTCGCCCCCGGCCTGCGCGATGAGCTCACCCGTGGCGGCGGCGGTTCCCCCGGTGGCGAGGACGTCGTCCACGATCAGCACGCGATCGGCAGGCTCGAAGGCGTCGCGGTGTACCTCCAGGGTGGCCGAGCCGTACTCCAGGTCGTACCGGCGGGAGTACGTGGCCGACGGCAGCTTGCCCGCCTTGCGCACCGGGACGAATCCGGCGCCGAAGTGGTACGCGACCGGGGCCGCGAAGATGAAGCCGCGCGCCTCGATGCCGACGACCTTGTCGATCGTTCCCCGCCCGTGATGGGCCACGACCGCGTCGACGGCCCCGGCGAACGCCACGTGGTCTGCGAGCACCGGGGTGATGTCCTTGAACATGACGCCCGGCTGCGGGTAGTCGGGGACGTCCCGCACCCGCTCACGCAGCAGCACATCGAGCTCGAGCGGGGTGTCGTACCGCCGGCTACGGGACGACATGCCGGGCCCGGGAACCTGCAGGCCCGGTCACCGCTTTCGCTTCTTGTTGGAGCGGCTGCCGGCCTGGCGGCTTCCGCCCGGCCGCGGTCGGGTGCTGGCCCGACCGGCCGGCCCGGTGGACCTGCTCCCGCTACCCGACGGGCCGACCGCACCCGGCGAGTCGGCTGCGCCATCCGGCCCCGCGTGAACGACGGGCTCGTCCGGCAACTCGGGCTCATCGTCCGACGACGGAGCCGCCGTTCCCGGCCGGTTGAGCACGATGGTTCCGGCCGCCGGACGGGCCGCGGATGCCGCACCGACCGCCCGGGCCTCGGTCCGCGTCGGGGTCGACGACTCTGCGCGGCGGCCGCCGCCGCTGCGACGCGCCTCGACGCGGCGGGCGAGCGCCTGCATCTGCGGCTCCCTCTCCTTGAGGTCACACAGCAACGGGCAGGCCAGAAAGATCGAAGAGTACGCGCCAGCCGCCAGGCCGATGAGCAGCGCGAGGGCCAGGTCCTTGAGCGTTCCGGCACCGAGCAGCCCGGCGCCGATAAACAGCAGGGCGGCCACCGGCAGCAGCGCGATGATGGAGGTGTTGATCGACCTCGCCAGCGTCTGGTTGACCGCGAGGTTTGTCGCCTCGCTGAAGGTCATGCGGCTGCCACCGGTGATGCCCTTGGTGTTCTCGCGCACCTTGTCGAACACAACGACGGTGTCGTAGAGCGAGAAGCCCAGAATGGTGAGCAGCGCGATGACGGTGGACGGCGACACCTCGAAGCCGACCAGGGAGTACAACCCGGCCGTGATCAGCACGTCGTGGACGACCGCCACCACCGCGCCGAGCGCCATCTTCCACTCGTAACGCAGCGACAGGTAGACCACGACGAGGATGAGGAAGACCACCAGGCCCTGCAGCGCCTTGCGCGAGATGTCCTGGCCCCAGCTGGCGCCGACGGTGGTCACCGCGATCTGCTCACGGGGAACGTCGAACTCCTCGGAGAGCGCATTGCGGATCTTGTCCGCCTGCTGCTCGTTCACCGCTTCGGTGCGGATCCGCATCCGGTCACCGTTGTTGAGCTCCTGCGGAATGGACTCCACGCCGGCCGCCTCTTCGACGACGCGGCGCGCGTCCTCCACCGAGTGACCGGCGGTCGGCAGCGAGAACAGCCCGCCGCCTGAGAAGTCGATGCTCAGCTGCATGCCCCGGAAGGCGAGGCTGCCGATGCTGATCACGATCAGCAGCGCGGAGAAGGCGTACCAGCGCCGCCGTCGCCCGATGAAATCGTAGGACTTCTCGCCGGTGTAGAGCTTGTTGCCGAGCTCCGCGGACAGCATCGGTCAGGCCTCCTTGGCAACAGCGGCGCCCGCCACGGCCGGCGTCCTGGCCGGCTTGAGCAGGCTCTTGGCGCCGAGACCGGATATCGGCCCGCCCTTGCCCAACATCGCCGTGCGGGCGAGCACGGCCACGATGGGCTTGGTGAACAGGAAGACGATCAGCGTGTCGACCAGCGTCGACAGCCCCAGCGTGAACGCGAATCCCTTGACCGCGCCGACGGACAGGAAGTACAGCACCACGGCGGCCAGCACCGCGATGAAGTTGGCCGACAGGATCGTGCGGCGGGCATCCACCCACCCACGCTCGACGCCGCTGCGGACGCTGCGACCCTCACGGACCTCGTCGCGCAGTCGTTCGAAGAACACCACGAAGGAGTCGGCGGTGATGCCCACCGCCACGATGAATCCCGCGATGCCGGCCAGGCTCAGGGTGTAGCCGATGTAGCGGCCCAGCAGCACCACCGAGGCGTAGATGATCAAACCGGAGATCACCAGGCTGGCGATCGTCACCAGCCCGAGCGCCCGGTAGTAGACCAGGGAGTAGACCACCACCAGGGCCAGGCCGATGGCGCCGGCGAGCAGACCGCCCCGAAGCTGCTCCTCACCCAGGGTCGGCGAGACCGTCTCGGCGGACTGCGGCGCGAAGGTGACCGGCAGCGCCCCGTACTTGAGCACGTTGGCCAGCTCCTCGGCCTCGCGCTGCGTGAAGTCACCGGTGATCTGCGCCGAGCCGCCGGTGATCGGCTCGTTGATGTTCGGCGCCGATATCACCTCCGCGTCGAGGACGATGGCCACCTGCTTGTTGACCGTCCGGGTGGTCAGGTCGCCGAACTTCCTGGTGCCGCCCCCCGTGAAGTCGACGACCACCTGCCAGTCCGTGCTCGTCTGCGCATCCAGCCCGGCGGTGGCGTCGTCCACGTCGGTACCCACGACCCCGGCGGCGTCGAGCAGGTACTTCTCGGTCTGCTCCCCGTTGCAGGCGACGAGCTGCTTCTTCGGGTCGTCGGTGGCCGCACGGTTGCGCTTGAGCAGCTCGTCGCACGTCGCGGTGGCGAGGAGCTGCTGCAACTCCTGCTGGTTCGCCGGCTGAGCTGGAGCCGCCGACACTGACGGAGACGTCGTGGGGTTACCGGTGGCCGCTGGCACCGGCTCGGGGCTGGCGGCGGACGGCGACGGCGCGGCGGCGGCCGGCGCCAGCAG
>JALYNC010000058.1 GCA_030773415.1 Actinomycetota bacterium | reverse complement strand
CGAGCAGCACGATGGCGATCGAGAAGATCACCGCGATCGGGAACTCGCCGGTACCGAAGCGGTCGACCAGCGGAGTGCGGAACACGCTGAACGCGTACACCTGGCCGATGCTGAGGTGGACGGCCAGCGCGGCCGGTGGCACGAGCCAGCGGTTGTACCCCTCACCGGCGATGCTGTGGCGACGGTCGAGGAAGGCAAGCGAGGCCACGAGCAGCTCCATTCGCCAGGGTCAGCGGCAACGTGCCCGTGCGATGTGCCCCACCGGGGGACCAACCATGCCGGTCGGTCAACAAGAGTGTGCAAAGCGTGACAAGCGTGGCTGACGCCTATGGTGGAGGCACATCCGTCGGGCGTGGAGGTTCAGTGCAGCGAGACATCACGCCGGTGCTGCCCGTATCGGTGCTGACCCTCGCGGGCCGCCCGCTACCGGTGTTCGGTACGGCGCGCATGTACGTCTGCGGGGTCACGCCGTACGACGTCACCCACCTAGGGCACGCGGCGACCTTCGTCTGGGCCGACACCGCCGCCCGGGTGTTGCGCCACCTCGGGCACGCGGTCCAGGTGTGCCGGAATGTCACGGACGTGGACGACGTGCTGTTCGAGGCAGCCGGTCGCGCGGGCGAGCCGTACGACCGGCTCGCCGCCGTGCAGCAGTTCTACTTCGACCGCGACATGGAGGCCCTGCGCGTGCGGCGGCCCGAGCACGAGCCGCGAGCGCACAACTTCATTCCGCAGGTGATCGCGCTGTCGCAGGCGCTGCTATCTGCCGGCGCGGCGTACCAGGCGCACGGTTCGGTGTACTTCCGCGGCGCTGACGCGGTGGCCCGCGCCGGGGTGGACCCGGCAGAGGCGGCCCGCCGACTCGGAGCCGCGGGTGACCCCGCCGGCGAGCCGGGCAAGCTGGACGCGCTGGATGTGGCCGTGTGGCGCAGTTCCTCGGGCGACCAGCCTGCGTGGCCCAGCCCCTGGGGACCGGGCAGGCCGGGGTGGCACGCCGAGTGTGCCGCCATGTCACTGTCGACCTTCGGGCCCGCCCTGGACCTGCACTGCGGCGGGGCGGATCTGCGTTTCCCCCACCATGTGTTCGAAGCGGCGCAGGCGGAGGCGGTCACCGGAGTGACGCCGTTCGCCCGGGCCTGGATGCACGTCGGCACGGTCTCCATCGACGGGGCGAAGATGGCGAAGTCCACGGGCAACCTCGTGCTGGTGAAGGACCTGCTCGCCGGGTCGAGCCCCGCCGCAATTCGGCTGATGCTGCTCCGCCGCCACTACGGGCAGGAGTGGGAGTACACCCCGCCGGCCATTTCGGAGGCGGAGCAACAGCTCGCTGAGCTGTACGCCGCAGCCAGTCGGCCGTCGACAACGGACAACGCCGATGAGGCAGCACGGGCTCGACTGGCCGACGACCTCGACGTGACCGGCGCGCTGGACATCGCCGTCTCCGCAGGTGGCAGCACTGCCCGCCGGCTGATCGAGACACTCGCCCTCGCCTGACCCCGGACGGAGTCAGGTCCGAGCCAGGGGTCGGCCGTGGGAACGCGGAACGGCCGCCGGCATGGTGCCCGGCGGCCGTTCGCGTTCGCCATCAGCTGGTGGGGGTGAGCTTCACCGCCGACACGTCGAACTCGAGCACGATCTTGTCGCTGACCAGGACGCCGCCCGTCTCGAGCTGGGCGTTCCAGACCAGCCCCCAGTCCTTGCGGTTCACCTGGGCGCGCCCCTCGAAGCCCGCGCGCAGGTTGCCGAACGGGTCCTTGGCGCTACCGGTGAACTCCAGGTCGATGGTGACGGGCCGGGTGACGTCACGGATGGTCAGGTCTCCGGTCACCGAGAAGTCCGTGTCGCCGGTCTGCGCCACCTCGGTGCTGCGGAAGACCATCTCCGGAAAGGTCGCCACGTTGAAGAAGTCCTCACCCAGCAGGTGGGCGTCACGCTGCTCCTGGCCGGTGGTGAGGCTGGCCACGGCGATGCGCACCTCGGCCGAGGAGTTCGCCGGGTTCGCAGCGTCGACGACGATCGTGCCGTTGAACTCCTGGAAGGAGCCGCGGACCTTGGTCACCATGGCGTGCCGCGCCACGAACCCGATCCGGGTGTGCGCCACGTCCAGGGAGTACTGCCCGGACAGGTCCTCGATGGCGGAGGGCAGCTGCTCGGCGGCGGCCACAGCTGCGCCCGCGTCCGGAGCGCTCTGGTCAGAGCCGGCGGACGCTGCGGGACCTGCTGCGGTGCGGTTGCGGAATGCGGATGCGATTCCCATGGGGAGCTCCTTACGACGGGCCGGGATGCCGACAGTTGTTGACTGTTCAACTGATGACGTCACCGTAGCAGGGGCTTGTTGAGCGGTCAACGACCTGTACGCTGAAGGCATGACGGACATGCGGTGGCTCACCACCGACGAGCAGCTCACCTGGCGGCTGTACATGGAGACGACCAGGCTGCTGTTCGACGCCTTGGACCGTCAGTTGCAGGCCGACGCCGGCCTGTCGCTGGCCGACTACGAGATCCTCGTGCGCCTGTCGGAGGCGCCCCAGCATCGGCTGCGGATGAGTGACCTCGCGGCGGCGACGCTGTACTCGCGCAGCCGGCTCTCGCATGCGGTGTCCCGGCTGGAGAGCGCGGGGTGGGTCCGCCGGGAGGAGTGCCCCCAGGACAAGCGTGGGCTGTTCGCCGTGCTCACCGCCGGCGGCTACGACAAGCTGGCCGCCGCGGCAACCGGTCATGTAACCACCGTACGGCATTTGCTGGTTGATCAGCTAGGCGCGAACCAGATGCGTCAGCTGACTGGAATTTGCAGCGCCCTACGGGAGAACCTCGACGACACACGTCGCGGGGGTGCAGCGCCGGCCGGTGCAGCAGCAGCCGGAGCAGCCGGTGCAGCCGGTGGCAGCGGCGAGGGTGGCGCGACGGAAGCCGGCGCAGGTGACGGTGCCCCGACGGCATGCTGACAGCCCGCCGCGGGCTTCTCAGGCGGTGAGAAAGATCTGGAAGGCCTCGGCGAGCCGGCCGTCCGGCAGGCCCGCCACCGCGGCGTTGTGGGTCATCCAGCCGCGGAGCATGCCGTCCAAATCGTCCATGTGGGCGGTCTGGCTGTCGTGTTCGCGCAGGGCTGCCAGCTTGCGGTCATAGGTGTCCGTCACGTCGACCCAGTGGTCGTTCGCCGGGCCGCCAATGAGCCAGACCTCTGAAACGGTCCACGCCTCCAAGCCCTCGTCCCGCAGCAGTTCGGCATGCGCGAACGGGTTCCGGGCGTCCGGATACACAGCGCACAGCGCGGCCTCCCCTGCGGCGCGATGGTCGGGATGGCTGGCGCCCACCCGCCGGTAGTTGCGCTCAGGGCTCTGGCAGACCACCCGCTGGGGGCGGACGGTACGAATCATCCGGCTCAGGTCGCGGCGCAGGTCGTGGCTGACGGTGAGGCGGCCGTCGGAGTAGCCGAGGAACGTCACGTCCGTCACCCCGACCGCGGCGGCGGCAGCCCGCTGCTCGTTCTGCCGGATGCCGCCGATCTGGTCGCGGGGCACCACGGGGTCGAAGCCTCCGGCATCGCCGTCCGTGATCACGCAGTACGACACCTCGATGCCGGCCGCGGTCCAGGCGGCGATGGTCGCGCCGCAACCGAAGTCCACGTCGTCCGGATGTGCGGTGATCACCAGTACCCGCTCCACCTCGCTGTCGGACAGCACCGGCCGGCTCCTTCGATCATGACGCTCTGGGACGCTTTTCGCTGGCGGCAACAGTAGGCGAGTCGCCCCAGCGACCCGGCGCCCCGGCCGTGCTCGTCAGCGGGAACCGTCGGCGCTCGAACGTAGACTCGGCGACGCGATGGCTTCCCTTTTCGAACAGTTTCCGGACCTCGGCGCAGTGACCGGCGGGGCGCCCGGCCCGCTGTCCACAGCGCCCTCAGCGCCCCCCGGGTCCCGTCCGGAGCCCCCGCGGGTGCGACTGGCCGTGGATCCGGCCACGTTGCTCGACGGCCTGAACCCCCCGCAGCGCCAAGCCGTCGTACATGAAGGCAGCCCCTTGCTGATCGTCGCGGGCGCCGGCTCGGGAAAGACGCGGGTCCTGACCCACCGCATCGGTCACCTGCTGGGCGTCCGCGGCGTGCAACCCGGTGCCGTCCTCGCCATCACGTTCACGAACAAGGCGGCGGGCGAGATGAAGGAGCGGGTGGCGAGACTCGTCGGTCCGCGGGCCAAGTCGATGTGGGTCTCGACATTCCACTCCAGCTGCGTGCGCATCCTGCGGGCGGAGTCGAAGAAGCTGGGGTTCACCAGCAGCTTCTCCATCTATGACGCGGGAGACGCGCAGCGGCTGATGACGCTGGTCGCCCGCAACCTCGACCTCGACCCAAAGCGCTTTCCGGCGCGGTCGCTGTCGGCGCAGGTGAGCAATCTCAAGAACGAGCTGATCGACGAGGAGACCTGCGCCGCCCGGGCGACGTCCGAGCTGGAGCGCACGCTCGCCGAGGCGTACGGGCTGTACCAGCGGCGGCTGCGGGAGGCGAACGCCCTGGACTTCGACGACCTGATCATGACGACGGTGAACCTGCTGCAGGCGTTCCCGGACGTCGCCGAGCACTACCGCCGCCGGTTCCGCCACGTGCTGGTCGACGAGTACCAGGACACCAACCACGCTCAGTACGTGCTGGTCCGCGAGCTCGTCGGTGGCTCGGCCGGGACGGCGGAGAAGCGCACGGTGGACGGCGATCTGGTCCGGGCATCCACGGCGGGGGACGTGCCGCCCAGCGAGCTGTGCGTGGTGGGCGACGCCGACCAGTCCATCTACGCCTTCCGCGGCGCGACGATCCGCAACATCCTGCAGTTCGAGCAGGACTACCCGAACGCCACCGTCGTGCTACTGGAACAGAACTACCGGTCCACGCAGACGATCCTGTCGGCCGCCAACGCGGTGATCGCCCGTAACGCGGATCGCAAGCCCAAGAACCTGTGGTCCGAGGTAACCGGTGGAGCGCCGATCATCGGTTACGTGGCAGACAACGAGCATGACGAGGCGGCGTTCGTGGCGGGTGAAGTCGACCGGCTCACCGACGACGAGCAGGTCGCGCCCAGCGACGTGGCGGTCTTCTACCGCACCAACGCGCAGAGCCGGGTGTTCGAGGAAGTCTTCATCCGGGTGGGGCTGCCGTACAAGGTGGTCGGCGGCGTCCGGTTCTACGAGCGCAAGGAGGTCCGCGACCTGCTGTCGTACCTGCGTGTGCTCGCCAATCCGGCCGACACGGTGTCGCTGCGGCGGATCCTCAACGTGCCGCGGCGGGGAATCGGTGAGCGGGCCGAGGCCTGTGTCGAGGCGCTCGCCTCCCGGGAACGCGTGCCGTTCTGGCAGGCGCTGGGCCGCTGCGACGAGGCGCCCGGCATCGCCACCCGCTCCGGCAAGGCGATCCGCGAGTTCACCGCGCTGATGGACGAGCTGCGGGCGTCGGTCGAGGCGGGTCGCCCGCCGTCCGCTGTGCTGGAGGACGTGCTGACCCGAACCGGCTACCTCACCGAACTGGAGAGCAGCACCGACCCGCAGGACGAGGGACGCGTGGAGAACCTGCAGGAGCTCGTGGCGGTCGCACGCGAATTCGAGGACCGGACGCCCGACGGCACCGTCGCCGACTTCCTGGAGCAGGTGGCGCTCGTGGCCGACGCGGACCAGATTCCTGATGCGGACGGCACGGGCGGCGTCGTGACGCTGATGACGCTGCACACGGCGAAGGGCCTGGAGTTTCCGGTCGTGTTCCTCACCGGCCTTGAAGACGGGGTGTTCCCGCACCTGCGCTCCCTCGGTGACGTGAAGGAGCTGGAGGAGGAGCGCCGCCTCGCCTACGTCGGGATCACCCGTGCTCAGCAGCGGCTGTACATCTCGCGGGCGATGGTGCGCAGCTCGTGGGGAGCGCCGTCCTACAACCCGGCGTCGCGCTTTTTGGACGAAATTCCGGCCGAGCTCGTGGAGTGGAAGCGCACGGAGCCGACGCGTAGCTACGGCAGCACTGAGCCGGCGATGGCCGGGGTGGCTCGGGCAGCGATGGCGAGCGGACGTCGCAACGCCGGGCCGGGGATGCGCGCCATCCTGCACCTCGAGGTCGGGGAGCGGGTCACCCACGACACCTTCGGCATGGGCACGGTCGTGGCCACGGCCGGCCACGACGACAAGGCCGAGGCCACGATCGACTTCGGGCCCGACACGGGAGCGAAGCGGCTGCTGCTGCGGTACGCACCGGTGCAGAAGCTGTAGT
>JALYNC010000057.1 GCA_030773415.1 Actinomycetota bacterium | reverse complement strand
CGCGGGTTACCTCGGACACCACGCTGCTGCGATCGGTGGTCACCCAGTCGCTGGTCACGGGGGTCACCGGCGTGCTGACCTCGCCACCGTCGTGCTGATGGGCCTGGTCGACCGGGTGCTGCTGCTGGTGACCGCTGCGGTGCTGGTCGTCGCCGGCTTGGTGATCGGTGTGGTCATCCCCCGCATCAACTAGGCGTCCCGCGGTGCGCAGGAGGCCGTCGGGGAGATGGGCGCCTCGCTCGAGCGCACGTTCGGCGCGTTCCGGATGGTGAAGGCGTCCGGCGCAGCGTGAGAAGCAGCGGGTTGAGGAGGCGGCGGACGCCGCCTGGCGGGCGGGGGTGCGCGCCGCTAAGTGGAGCGCGCTGGCCGGCAACATGGCGGGCCTGTCGGTGCAGATCTCCTTTCTGGCGGTGCTCAGCATCGGCGGGGCACGGACCGCGTCCGGCGCCATCGAGGTCGGCACGCTGGTCGCCTTCCTGCTGTACGTGTTCTACCTGATGCCGCCGATCACCCAGGTGGTCGGCGCGCTCACCCAGTACCAGGTGGCCGCCGCGGCCCTGGGCCGGCTTCAGGAGGCGATTGAGCTTCCTGTGGAGGAGGAGCCGCGGCTCCCGGACGGGCCCGCGGTGGCGGTCCCCACCCAGCCGGCGGACCGCTCGCCGGCGGAACCGGCGAGCGTCCGGTTCGAGCATGTCCGGTTCCGCTACCGCCCCGAGCTGCCCGAGGTGCACTCCGACGTCAGCTTCGACATCCCGGCCGGCGGCATGACGGCATTCGTCGGGCCGTCCGGGGCGGGCAAGACCACGGTGTTCAGCCTGCTGGAACGCTTCTACGAACCCACCGACGGGCAAGTGCTGGTCGACGGCGTCGACGTGCGGGAATGGCCGCTGCGGGACCTGCGGGCCGCTATCGGCTACGTCGAGCAGGACGCGTCGGTGTCCGGCTCGCTGCGGGAGAACCTGCTGTTCGCCGCGCCGGACGCGACGGAGGACGACCTGCGGGCGGTGCTGACCACGGCCAGGCTGGACCGGATGGTCGCTGTGATGCCGGACGGCCTGGACACGCTGGTGGGTCACCGCGGCACCCGGCTGTCCGGCGGGTAGCGGCAGCGGGTGGCCATCGCCCGGGCCCTGCTCCGTCGGCCGAGGTTGCTGCTGCTGGACGAGGCGACGTCCCAGCTGGACGCGGTGAACGAGGCCGCGCTGCGGGAGACGGTGGCGGATGCGGCCCGCACCACGACGGTGCTGGTGGTCGCGCACCGGCTGTCCACGGTGACCATGGCGGAGCGGATTCTGGTGATGGACGCCGGCGCCGTTGTGGCGACGGGCACCCACGAGGAGCTGGTCGGCTCCGACCCGCTCTACGCCGAGCTCGCCGCTACGCAGTTCCTGGCGTCGGCCGGGTGACAGCTTCGATGATCCCGGGGACGTAACGGCAGAACTAGTGGCGGAATGTCCGGATCGCCCTCTTAGGAACTCCTTGTCCCCGACGTGGAGGTGAAGAAACACTTCCTCAAGTTGCTTGCGCTGCGAATCAGCCGCAGAGTTCTGGGCGTACACCAACAATGACGGAACGAATACGACAAGGGGGGCACATGCACGCAAAACTGTCAGCTGGGGTGATCGCAGCGGCGCTCGCCGGATCGCTCGCCGTGGCGACGCCGGCGTCCGCGACCAACATCGGCCAGGAGGGCTGCACGCCCGGCTACTGGAAGAACCACACCGAGAACTGGGAGGAGTACTCGCCCTCTACCTCGCTGGGAACAGTGTTCTCCTCGCTCGCCGGCACGCCCTACGAGAACGTGACGCTGCTCGAGGCGCTGTCGTTGCGCGGCGGCCCTGGCGTGGATGGCGCTCGGCAGATCTTGCTGCGTGCAGCGACCGCGGCCACTCTGAACGCGGCGCACGAAGGCCTCGGTTACCCCTACCGCCGCGCCCACATCCCGTACAACATCATCAAGAAGGTCAACGAAGCGATCCTGAGCGGTGACCGACAGCGCATGCTCGACGTCGCCAAGACGCTCGATGCCGCCAACAACCTCGGCTGCCCGCTGAACTGAGCTTCGCCGCCGGGTGCCCTTGGATGCAGCGCCGAGGGCACCGGGGCGGTGGAGCGTCGGGCACCCGCGGGCTCAACCGGCGGCCGCTGGGCGTGGGGATGGGCTGACCGGGGTGTGCCAGGCGTCCTGCGGCTTAGCTATTGGACCGGGCACTGCCCGCGTCGCCGAGTGGTTCGCTCGAACTTGGCCTGGCTTGAGCGGCGAACTGCTTCTCACAGTCGACATGAACTGCGCGATTGGTCCCAACAGCAGACGTCCCGCTCGGCACCGCTCTTCCCTGGCTCGAGTGCCCACAGCTACCCAGCATGGAGCTTTCCGACGTAGTCCCGGAGCCATTGCGGCAGGTGCTCCTCCTGCCGCGGAACTGCATCAAATCAGCAGCCCACGTCCGTGGCGAAGGGGGCGTGGGCAGATCCGGCTTGCGGTCGTAGTCGTACTCCGCCGAGAAGGCGCCGTCCCGCCGAACCTGCACCGAAGCCGTGTACCACGCGCCTGCACCATCGACGTACGTTGCTCGGCGCAAGGCACGCATAGGTCTCTCGAACTCGTTATAGCGAAAGGGATCCAGCCGCAGTTCGCGTTCGCTGGCGTCGCTGTACCAGACGTCGGCAGTACTGGTAGCACCCGAGGTGCGGTAGCTGAGTCGCGCCTCGGTGGCCGTGTCTCGGGCAACTGATCCAGTACCGCTGCAGCGAGGGCACGCAGTCGGCGGTCGGCCTCGACTGAATCCATAGTGATCGCCCGAGTAGAGGATCGGCTCGGTGCCTGGTGGGCTTACCCCATCTCCGCGGGGAACTCGCGGCAGGTCATGCAGAGAACTCTGCCATCCGCTCATCGATCAGCCATACGTTGGTGTGCGCGACGGTGCCCAGCTCGTCACACTTGAAGGCCCGATCAAGCGCAGTCCTGCAGGGCGCCGAGGTGATGCAGGCCCTTGCCTAGGACACCGTGACCTCGACTCACGTGTCGGGAAGCAGCACAGCGCCTGCCGGCACCCACAGGTAGTCGTGGCCCCGCCCCTGCACGGCAGTGCACCGTCACGAAACAGCGCGTACCCCCGAGCAGACGCCGCGGGCATCTCCGTCCAGGGCGAACGTGCTCTTCCGGCGGGGACGCTACGTGGTGAGCGAGCCAAAGGGAACATTCCCGAGGTTGCCCCAGACGGCGCCGGGAGTTGACGACTGAATCGGCTCTCCTGCCAAGGTTGGTCGGTCGCAATCCTGGTAGGCATTCCGATTGCCGCTAGGCCAACCTGAAGGCGCTTAAGCACGATAGGGACGTCAACTGACGGCAGAGGCGTCTGGCTGCCGTCAGGCTCTTCCAACATCAAGCCGTCTCCGTACAGCGGACTCCGGTCATAGGTCTGCTCCACCGCGGCCAGGACCATCCTGAAGGAATCACGGCTGCTTCCCCCGGCCGCGACGGTGGATAAAGCAGCAGGCCGCCGCGGACATGTTGAGCGACCGCGCCATGATCGTGACGCAGCACCGGGAGGTCGTCGGACTGAGCACCTGGCTCGCCGACGCTGAGCGTGTGCGCCGACACCGGTCGCGAGCTGCAGCTGCTGACGCCCGCGGGGACCCGGATCACGCCGGCCGTGGAGCAGGGTGCTCTCCATGCCCGGCGTGCGCTGGGTGGTCCGGTCCGAGGACGGGGTCTCGTACTACGACGAGCTGCGCGGGGCGCCGCTGCGGTTTCTCGGTGACCGCTTCGAACCGTCCATGGACGGGGCGCTCGCACCCGAGCTGCTGGAGTCAGCCGAGTCGACGGCGGCCACGTGCGCATCGACGTCACGGTGCTGCACCCCCTGGACGACGGTAGCCGGATCGGGCAGCTGGCCGAGGACTGCTTCGAGGCGCTGACCCGGCAGACCCCCGCGGGCTGGGGAGTTGCCGAGCCGGCCAGCCAGCGTTGGCAGCGCCACCAGCTGACGGAGCTGTGCCGTAGCGGGACCCCCGAGCCGACTGGCTGGTCGTCGTCGGGGACGAGCCGGCCCTGCCGGCGGTGGCCACCGTCGAGGTGACACCGACAGCAACGGGAATCGCCGAGCGGGTGCGCCTGACCGTCGGGTCGGTCGCGCCGGACACGGCCG
>JALYNC010000056.1 GCA_030773415.1 Actinomycetota bacterium | reverse complement strand
GCCGATGCTCGTCCCGGTCTGCGGCATCGTCCCGCTGCTGCCCGGCTTGGCGATCTACCGCGGCCTGTTCGCGATCGTCGTGGAGGGCGACCTGCAGAACGGCCTCGGCGTCCTCGTCCAGGCAGCGACCGTCGGCCTCGCCCTCGCCGCCGGCGTGACGCTCGGCGAGTACCTCGGCCGACCGCTCAGCGGCGGCCAGGACCGGTACGACCGACGAGCCCGCCGGCGAGCCACGACCACCGACTGACGCGCGGCGCCTGCCAGCGTCCCGGGCTGCGGGTGCGGCGCACGGCACGCGGCCGGTGCACGCTGACCGCGTGACTGACCGTCCTCGTCGTTGTGACGTCGCGGCGGTGGCTCACAACGGTGCCGGCGCTAATCGCGAAAGGTGCCGGCGGGTGGTGAGCTGCGGCCGGGTCAACAGGACCTGGACGCGGTGCGGGGACGCAGGTCCTCCCAGCCGCTGGAGGGCGTCACCACGGCGGTCACCGGCCGGTCGTGAAGCTCGCACGGGAGCTCGTCGACGCGTTCGTCGTCGAACACCACAGCGACGAGGACGGCGTCCGGGCGGGCGTACACCAGAGCCCGGTCGTAGTAGCCACCGCCGCGACCCAGTCGAACCCCAGAGCGATCCACTGCGAGCGCTGGGACCACGATGGCGTCCGCGCCCCGGAGCCCGGCTGCGCCCGAGGACGGACCCACCGGCTCGAACAGCCCGTACCGACCGGGCCGCAGGTTGCCGGTGAAGAGCGCCCAGTCCAGCTGCCTACCGTCGTCCGGCACGATCGGCAGCAGCACCGGAACGTCCAGCTGGCTGTACGCGGCAGGCAGCAGGCCGAACCCGGGCTCTGTGACATCGGGGACGTACGCGGCGAGCATGCCGACACCCGCCAGACCGCGCAGCAGGGTGGAGGCGACTGCCTCCGCAGCCGCGGCCCGCTCCGCGGCCGGACGTGCCAACCGGCGGGACAAGAAGCTGCGCCGCAGCACGGCTTTGGCGGCGATCAACTCCGCCGGATCGGTCACGAAAGCAGCCTAGGGACCTGCTGTGCACAGCGGAGCGCGCTGGCCGACCCTGTAGCCGGTCGCTCCCGACCCCGACCCGGGCCAGGCCGTCTGGCCGGTCTGGACCGGTCCCCGCTGCTGAACTAGCGCTGACATGTCGGCAGAGACCCCGCCTTCGCGGAGTGGCTACGGTCCCTAACCTGCAATCCTTTTACAGCAGGGCGTGCCAAGCTTGCACGAGCCTCCAGCACGCCGCTAAGCCCAGGGATCCACCGTCGATCTTGGTCCGGTCGGGATGACGGTGATCATCGTCCGGGAGTCGTCCGGTCAGTCGCCTGTGGGGGTGCGGAGTTGCCGGTCTGCCGGCTTCTCCAATTCCCTGTCGTCGGGTCGGGGTGATTGTTCAGCAGCGAAGTGGGATGCCGTTCAGTGCGGTGGTGATTGCGTCCGCCCAAGGCCAGGCCGTCGGTGTCGTCGTCGGCCGATGTGTACGAGCCGGCCGGGGACGGTGAAGAACTTTCGCCGCAACGTCGCTGCGGTGGCTTTTTCGAGGTCAGGGCCGGCGAGCTGACCGACGGCGGCCGAGGTTGTGCGCCATGACCGTCAGGGCGAGCCAGGCCGCGTTGGCCATGAACTTGCCTAAGGGCAGGTGCTTCAGCCCGGCGGACTTGAGCTCGGCGATGGTCTGCTCGACGATCGCGTATCGACGGTGGTCGGCCTCGAGCTCGGCCAGCGGCAGGTCCCGGTCGGTGACGAACGCGTGGTAGTCCCAGGCGGAGAACAGCGCCAGCTGCGACCCAGGTGTCGCCGGACCGGACGCACGACCAGCCGGACCTGGCGGGCGTCCGCTTGTCGCCGGCGAAGACGGTGAACGGGGTCTCGGCGATGTCGGCGCCGGAGACCTCTGGCGTTGAGAGCCAGTTCGGGATCGATTGCCAGCCGTCGTCGGGGATCGCCTCGATCGCCGCGCGGACCCGCTTGTCCTGCCGGGCGGTGGTGGAGAAGCGGACGTCGAACTTCGCGGCGGTCGTCACCACCAGCCCGACGTGG
>JALYNC010000055.1 GCA_030773415.1 Actinomycetota bacterium | reverse complement strand
CTGGCCGTCCACCTCAGCATCGGCCAGGTGTACGCGTTCAGCGTGTTCCGCACTCCGCTGGTCGACCGCTTCGGTACCGGCGAGTTCCCGATCGCGGTGATCTTCTCGATCGCCATCGTGCTGCTCGGGCTGTCCGCTGCGTTCGGCGGCACGTGGATGGAGCGCAACGGGCCCCGCAAGGCGATGTTCCTCGCGGCGTGCTGCTTCTCCAGCGGGTTCCTGGTGGGGGCCCTCGGCATCTCCACCGGACAGCTGTGGCTGGTGTACCTCGGCTACGGCGTTCTCGGCGGCATCGGGCTGGGGATGGGCTACATCTCCCCGGTGTCGACACTCATCAAGTGGTTCCCCGACCGTCCGGGACTCGCGACCGGGCTGGCCATCATGGGGTTCGGGGGCGGCGCGCTGATCGCCTCCCCACTGTCGAACCGTTTGCTCGGAGTCTTCGGCGGCACTGACCTGGCCGCTGGCCTGGTTCCGACGTGGATCATCCTCGGCGTCGGTTACTTCGCCTTCATGATGTTCGGCGTCTTCACCGTTCGCCTTCCACCGCCGGACTGGCGTCCCGCCGGCTACGACCCGGCGGCGCGCAAGCAGCGGTCCATGCAGACGGCGTCCCACGTGAGCGCCGCCGGAGCCCTCCGGACTCCGCAGTTCTGGCTGCTGTGGATCGTGCTGTTCACCAATGTGACCGCGGGAATCGGCATCCTCGAGCAGGCATCCCCGATGGTCCAGGACTTCTTCCCGGGAGTTACTCCGGCGACGGCCGCCGGTTTCGTTGGGCTGCTGAGCATCGGCAACATGGCCGGACGCGTCTGCTGGTCATCGACGTCGGACTACCTCGGCCGCAAGCCCACGTACATGCTCTACCTCGGCGGTGGGGCTGTCCTCTTCTTCCTCGTGACAACCGCCGGATCAGCTGCGCTCCCCTTCTTCGTCGTCCTCACCTTCCTGATCATCTCCTTCTACGGCGGTGGCTTCGCCACGGTGCCGGCGTACCTCAAGGACCTGTTCGGCACCTACCAGGTGGGCGCCATCCACGGGCGGCTGTTGACGGCGTGGTCGGCCGCGGGCGTGGCCGGGCCGACGATCGTCACGCTGCTCACCGAGTCGCAGCGACGGGCAGGTCTCGAGGGGCCATCGGCCTACCGGCTGTCCCTGCTCGTCATGGTGGGGCTGCTGGCGGTCGGCTTCACCGCCAACTTCTTGATCCGTCCCGTCGACGTCCGGCATCACGTCCAGGCGGAGACGGTGCCTGCGGCGTACCCCGAGGAGGGGGGCGGCCGCGAGGAGACCGCTGGCCGGACCGCCCAGCCGGCGCCGGGCCTGGGCGCACCGGGGTCCGTGCACTATGCCGAGACGAACACAGCCGAACGGAGTAGGCGATGAGCGAACGAAGCCCGGCACATGCCGCCTCCGAGAACACCTCCGCCTCGTTGCCGGGGCACGAGGGTGCGGGACGCCGAACGCAGCTGCTGTTGCCACCCCCCGCCCATCGCGCCCCCGGCACCGCACGGTCAGCCACCGGCCGGCTGGTACTGGCCTGGGCGGTGGTCAGCGTGCCCCTCGGCTACGGCATCACGCAGACCTTGATCAAGGCGGCGCAGCTGTTCACCGGCTGACCGCATCCGTGGTCGTCACGGCTGTTCGGCGCATCCCGGCGGGGATCCGCGTTGCCCGCTCGATTGCCGGCCGGGACAGTGGTGCCCACTGACCGAACCCGGAGCCGATCGAGGACGTCCGTGACCGATTCGCCCGCGGCTCGGCCGCCGCCACTTGAATTCGCCGACGAGACGTGGGGCCGCGCGCTGGTCGTGATGGCCCACCCGGACGACACGGAGTACGGCGGCGCGGCGGCCGTCGCCCGGTGGACCGGCCACGGCAAGTCCGTGGCGTACTGCCTGGCCACCAGTGGCGAGGCCGGGATCGACACTCTGCCGCCGGACACATGCGGCCCCCTGCGCGAGCGGGAGCAGGAGCAGGCGTGCCGCATCGTCGGCGTCAGCGAACTGCAGTTTCTCGTTTCCCGGACGGGATCGTCGAGTACCGGCTGCCGCTGCGGCGGGCCATCGCCGCCGCCATCCGCAGACACCGCCCTGACGTGGTGATCACCTCGAACTTCCGTGAGACCTGGGGCAGCACCGTCCTCAACCAGGCCGATCACATCGTGGTCGGACGCGCCACGATCGATGCCTGCCGGGACGCCGGCAACCGCTGGGTGTTTGCCGACAGCGACCCGCCGGAGCCGTGGAACGGAGTGCGGCAGGTGTGGGCGATGGGATCGCCGCAGTCGACCCATGCCGTCGACGTGACGGACACTTTCGATGCCGGCGTGGCGTCCCTACGGGCCCACGCGGCGTACCTGGCCGGCCTGGGGCCGGACTTCCCTCAGCCAGCAGAGTTCCTGGAGTCGATGGGACGCATGGCCGGCACCCGCCTCGGGTGCCCGCTCGCGGTGCCGTTCGAGGTCTTCGACCTGTGAGGAGCGGGCCAGCTGCCGGAGGCGGCCGGTGGATTTCGGTGGCTCCGGAGCGGCTCGAGCAGTGGCTGTCCGGATTCGCCGAGCGTTCCGGAGGTGCCGCTACGCAGCTGTCGGGGACGGAGGTAGTGCTGACCGGCGCGGACGGTGCGGTCGCCGTTCTTCCCGTGCCTTTTCCTCCGCTGCTGACAAGCCCGGTACCGGGCCCGCTGCCGACAGACCCACTGCCGCCGGGCCCGCCGGAGTTGCCGTCCGTGGTCGAGCTGCGACCGCTGGTGGGGCACTGCCTGCGGTACCGCCGCGTCGGCGTACTGCTGGTGCGGCTCGGCGGACACGCTGCCGGGATCTTCGACGGTCCTCGCCTGCTCGACTCGAAGGTCGGCACCCGGCCGGTGCACGGCCGCTCCGCGGCCGGCGGGCAGTCGCAGAAGCGGTTCGCCCGGCGACGCGAGGGTCAGGCCCGGGTCGCGCTGGCGGCGTCGGCCGACACCGCGGCGCGCATCCTGGTTCCAGCGGCGGCCCAGCTCGACGCGGTCGTGCTCGGCGGCGACCGAAGCGCGCTGAGCACCGTGCTGGCCGACGAGCGGCTCGCCGTGCTGCGGCCGCTGGTGAGCGGCGACGTGCTGGACGTTCCCGACCCGCGGCTGCGCGTCCTGACCGCCACCCCCGCAATGTTCCGAGCGGTGCCCATCCTGCTGCGCGAGCCGCCGGTACCGGGCGCCGGCTGAGCGTTGGACCACCGACGTCACGGAGTCACCGCGTCACCGCGTCACCGCGCGCCCCGTCAGCTCGACGGCGGCTCGTCCTGGCCGGCCTCCTCGGCGGCGTCCGCCTCCTCCTTCGTGCGGTGGACGGCGCCGTCGGCATGCTCCGGTGGGCCGTACACGGTGTAGAGCACCAGCGGGTTGGGTCCGGTGTTGACGAAGTTGTGCTTGGTCCCGGCGGGCACCGCGACGAGATCGCCCTGGGTGACGGCCTTCTTGCGGTCGCCGACCCGCGCCTCTCCCACGCCGCTGACGAAGGTGAGGATCTGGTCGATGTCCTCGTGCACCTCTTCACCGATCTCGCCGTCCGGCGGGATCGTCATGATGACGAGCTGGCTGTGCTCGCCGGTCCACAGCACGCGGCGGAAGTTCGCGCTCTTCTCGGCCTCGGTAGCGATCGTGAAGTGTTCCATGCCGACTGCGATGCCCCCCGGAACCGGGTGCCATGCCTGGACGGGAGACAGGAGCGGCTCCTGTCCGGCGGCACGCACGGCGGCACGTAGAAGGACTAGGACGCCCGGAGCTGGTCCACCGTCGCCGGATCGACCGGCACCAGCAGGCCAGAGGGCCTGGCGAACAGGTGACCCTGGGCGAACTGCACCCCGAGATCACGCAGTACGTCGGACTCCTCGTCGCTCTCCACGCTCTTGGCGATCACTGACGCGTCGATGGACCGGGCGAATGCGGTCAGCGACGAGGCGAGCGCCTGCCGGAAGGGGTCTTCGGCGATGTCGCGCACCAGGGTCGAGTCCAGCTTGATCAGGTCGGGCAGCAGCGCCAGCACGTGCCGCATGGACGAACCCCGGGCGCCGGCGTCGTCCACGGCCACCCGCAGGCCACTGCGCCGCATCGGAACCAGAATGCGGTTGACCGCCGGGTAGCTCGGAATGTCCTCCAGCTCGGAGATCTCCAGCACCACCCGGTGCAGATCGGCGCCGTCCATGATCTCCAGGAACTCCGGCGCGCACAGGCTGCGGGCCGACAGGTTGACCGACAGATAGCCCTCGACATGCCCGGAGCTGCGCAGAGCCGACCGCAGTGCTGCCAGCTCCAGCTCGGTACCCACGCCAGCCGTGCGAGCCGCGGCGAACCACTCACCGGCCGCGCCGGACGGGAACCGGCTGAGCGCCTCGAAGCCGACGGCGTCACCCAGCTTGAGCTCGACGATCGGCTGGAAAACCATGTCGGGGCCGCCGGCGGCGTACAGCTCGTCCAGGGACCGCAGCACCGACTGCCGCTGGCCGTCCCACCGCTCCTGCTGTTCCAGCAACTGCGTCACCAGGACGGCAAGGGCCCGCAGCGACTCGGCCTCGTGTGGGCGCAGGTGCGGCGCCGGCCGGGAGCCGGTGACGCACAGCGTTCCGCGGACGGTGCCATCGGCGCCCGTCAGTGGCACCGCCACATGCGCGCCGACCACGGCGTCCGGAAGACAGCTCTGGGCCGAGTGCAGGCGGGCCGTGTCCGGCAGCACCGCCGCCGCGGTGCCGTCCAGCACCGCATGGCAGTACGTCTCCTGCGCCCCGGCCGACTGCCCGAGCAGCCAGCCGGTGGCGTTGCGGCTGTCGATGTTCCGGACGACAAGCTGCCGGCCGTCCAGGCTGGTGGCGGCCGCGGTGTCCAGGTCGAGCTGCTCGCGAGCCAGCCGCAGCAACGCCTCGATGTTGTGCGGACCGGTGGGCTCCGCCTGCCTGGCCGGGCCGTCCGGGATGGCGGACAGCAGGCGCGGCGCAGTGACGGCCACGGGCAACACGCGCTGGGCGCGCCGGGTCCGCTTGTCCTCGTACATCGCGGTGTCGGCATCCCGCCAGGCCTGCGCGAGTCCGGTGGCCGTGCGCCGGGCCGCCCAGCCGATGGAGGTCAGCACGCCGGCATCGTCGAGGGTCTGGCGCAGCCGGTCGGCCGTCAAGGCAGCGCCCGACGCGTCGGTCTCGGGCAGGATCACGCCGAACTCGTCACCACCGAGCCGGGCCACCAGATCGCCCTGACGGGTCGCCGCTTGCAGCACGGTCGCGGCGCGGCGCAGCAGCCGGTCGCCGGCGTCATGGCCCCAGGCATCGTTGACTGCCTTCAGTTCGTCGAGGTCGAAGATCAGCACCGAGACCGCCGATCCGTAGCGACGGGCGCGCGCCTCCTCGGCCTCGATCGCGCCGTCCCAGCCGCGGCGGCTGCTCAGGCCGGTCAGCACGTCGACCCCCGCGGCATGCTCCGCCTGCTGAGCTCGGCGGGATTCCGCGGCGATCCGCAGCTCGTGGTGGAGCACCGTTCCGAGCAGGGCGGCGTGCAGCCCGACCAGACCCGCGTGGCAGGCCACGACGGGCTGCGGCGCCTCGCTCCAGCCGAAGAGCACGCCGGAAACCGAACCCTCGCCGTTGTAGAAGGGCTCGGTCAGGCACCCGGCCACCGGGCCGGGCGCCCACAACGTCGACAGCTGGGGAACCGACCGGGCATCGGCGACGGCGCGCAGTTCCTCGTTCGCCACCATGGCCGCCCAGACGCTGCCCGCCCATGGAACGACGGCGCCCGCCTCGACCGAGCCCTTCGAATCCCGCACCACCAGCATGACGCCGTCGTCACCGTCCCGGCGACACACCAGCCAGCTACCCAGGCCGGTGCGACGGCGCAGGTGAGTCAGCGTCGCTTCGGCCGCGGACATGAAGTCCTTGATCCGCCCGGACGCCCGCGTGTCCACGTGAACCCCCCGATTCCAGCCGCGGGCTACCCCCGCGGCGCAGGCCGCCATGGCCATGTACGGATCAGTTATCGGCGTGGGCAGACGCGGTCTGTACCCGGCGGACTTTCCCGCTGCGGGCGCAAGCAGCCCGATCCGGAGTACGGCAGCCGGAACGGAACCCTGGCTAGCTGCGGGAGATCGTCACCGCGTAGCCCCCACCCCGGTACGGATCTCCGTCCCAGGTGGCAAAGCGCCGGTCGAGCGACAGTCCGGCGGCCGCGCACCACCCGTCGTAGTCGGCCAGGGTCACCGGAGCCTGCTCTAGCGGCAGGTGCGCCGCGTCCAGGCCGAAGCCGGCCACCAGCAGGCCGCCGGGGCGCAGGCATGCGGCGAGTTTTCGGAGGACGGCAGGCTCCGTACCGGGGCCCAGTAGCGGAATGACGTTCCCCGCCGCCACGACCAGGTCGAACGGCGCACTCTCCCCCGCAGCCGAGGCATCCCATTGCGCGAGATCGGTGTGCAGCCACCGGACAGCCGGGAACGACGCGCGCGCCTGGGCCAGCATGGAGGCGTCCGCGTCGACCCCTACGCAGTCGTAACCGTGTCCGGCGAGCCATCCCGCGACCCGTCCCGTCCCGCAGCCGGCGTCCAGCACCCTGCCGCCATCGGGCAGGAGCGCAGCGCAAAATCGCGCCTCGCCGTGGATGTCCGTCCCCGATTCGGCCAGCTCAGCGAACCGCGCGGCGTACCGCTCGCCGGACGTGGCTCCTGCGACCTGCGTCCAGCGGTTGGCCGGGCTACCGGCGCGCGGCGCTCCGGTGCTCACTCACGCCTGCCCCGACGGCGCATCTGCGCCGCGCCGGGAAGCCCCGCCAGCTGCTCCTCGACGTTCCCCACCAGCGGCTGCATCTCCTCGACGCTCTCCTTGACCGCCCGGACGTCGTCCGGAGCGGTCTGCAGCTTCGCGATCGCGGGCAGCGCCTCCTCATCGACCCGTCGCAACAGGCCGGGCAGCTGACCCAGAACGTCGCCGAGTGACTCGAGCAGGCCGGGTGCCGAGTCCGCGAGCTTGGGGACTTGCGTCTCCACCACGGGAAGTACCTGCCGTACCGGCCCGCGGACGTGCTCAGCCACCTCGGCACCCAGCTCGACGGCCGGCGCCAGCCGGCGCAGCAGGCCTGTGGCGGTGTCGGACAGGCCCGACGCCACGTCGGCCGCGTCGCCGGCGGCGTCGACCACACCCTGGAGGCGCTGCAGCGTCTCGGCGGCTGCTTCCACCAGTTCGGGAGCCGAGCGCAGGGCGCGCACCAACTCGTCGACGAGCGCCGGATCGACCTGGCTTCCGGCGCGTATCAACGCGGGCTCCACCGCATCCAGGATGCGGTCCGCACGCTGCACGAGCTGGGCGACATCGTCCACCAGCTGCGCCGCCGTGCGGGCGGTGCGGGCCAACTGGACCGCGTCGTGCACGCTCTGCCGGGCGACCGCGGGGGCGGCGGCGACCGCCGAGGCGGTGCGCAGCCCGAGGATCAGCAGGGCACGGGTGTCGGGAAGCGCAGGCACGTTCAGCACCGTACCCACTGACGCTCATGGCTGACCCTCCGCCGACGATCATTCGGACAGCCGTCGAAGGCACTCGATCCCTCTACTGCCCGGCGCGAAACGGGTAGCTCCGGACCGCCTCCCACGGCCCGCTCAGGTATCGCCACAGGCCGAGTCCGCAGGCGGTCACCCTCACGGGCGCGAATGTACTGCTGAGCTCCTCGTACAGCCGACGAGCCGCTTCCGGCGCCACCTTGTTCTGCGCCGTGATGTGCGGGATGTGGGGCGCCCGGTCCTGCCTGGTCAGCACGTCGCTCCACTGTGCGGCGAGCTGCCGGCGCAGGCAGGCCAGCTCGTCGGAACGCAGGTCGAACGCGACACCCCGTCCCAGCAGCCGCAGCCGGTGGACCTCCAGAGAAAAAGGTGCTCGCCGGGCAGACGTGGCCAGATCCGTCTGCACCCAGGCCAGATGCGCGGCAGGCAGCGCGTGGAACAGCGTGACGTGCGCATCCAGGTGGTTGCTCGCCGGCGGGAAGTGTGCCCTGCGCAGGGCAGTGAAGCGCTCGGAACTTTCCGGGTCCAGGAGCAGGGTCACGATCAGCGGAGGGCCACCATTGCCCGCGCCGGCTAACCGTGGCAAAACGCCAGCTTCCGACCCCTGCCCGGATGACCTCGCAAGGCGAACCACCGCCCCCCTGTCAGGACGCCTCTTTTGCTCAGCGCATCCTTGCTGTGCCGCCGCCGCTGCCCTGACGATCGCGTTGTCCCGTCAGGGCTGGCAGGCGCAGAAGCTGATCAGCGCGCTGGGCACCAACAACATCAACGCCACGAACGCCTACTACCGGATCCGTAACAGCTACTACGTCGACAGCATCGGCTAGTCGTCGGCGTACACATCGTGCAGCAGGTCCCTCAGCGGACCGAACACGTTGTTGCCCGCCGCCAGGCACGTCCGGCCGGCCGGCAGGAACCCGCCCGAGGGTCCATCCAGATTGCCGACCACCCCGCCCGCTTCTGTCACCAGTAGGACGCCGGCGGCGATGTCCCACGCAGCGATTCCCGGCCCCCAGTACGCCTCCGCCCGCCCGGTGGCGACCATCGCGAGGCTGGTGGCCGCACTCCCGCCGCGGCGCACGTCCCGCATCTCGAAGGCCAGCCGCTGCGCCAGCCGCCCGACGTGGTTCCGGTAGCCCCGGCTGCCGAAGCCGATGTCGATCAGGCAGTGCCGCAGATCCGCGGTGGCCCGCACCCGCACCGGCTGACCGTTGCAGAACGTGCCACCCCCGGCTCGGGCGTACGTCTCACGGTTGACCGTCGGCTCCAGCACCGTCCCCGCCAGCACCCGGCCAAGTGCCGCGGCGGGCGCGCCGTCCGGCCCGGCGTCCCCATCCGTGCGGGTCTGCACAGCGGCGACGCTGACCGCCCACTGGTCCAGCCCGTACAGGTAGTTCGTCGTCCCGTCGATCGGGTCCACCACCCACGTCACTGGGCTCGACGGATCCCCGGACGCGCCTGCCTCCTCGCCGAGGATGCTGTCGCCCGGCCTTCGCTCCGCAAGCACGGCACGAACCGCAGCCTCGCTGTCGCGGTCGGCCTGGCTCACCAGGTCGTAGGCGGCGGTCTTCTCCTCGACCCGGAGCGTCCCCCGCCGCTGCCAATCCACGGCGACGTCAGCACCGGCCCTCGCGGCCGCCCGGGCAACGTCAAGCAGCCCCTCCAGATCCGCCGCCACGAACTGAGCCTGGTCGCTCATCGCGCTGCCAGCAGGGGAAGCAGCTGCGGCAGCTGAGCGTGGAACCAGGGGCTGTACCTGTCGGGATCGGAGGCTGCCAGCTGCGGCAGGGCGGCCAGCTCGACCCAGGTCATCTCCGCCACCTCGTCGGCGCACAGCGCCGGGCTGCTGCGCAGCTCCGCCACGAAGACGGGGCACAGCTCGTTCTCCACGGTGCCGTCGGCCATGACGGCGCGGTAGCGGAACGTCGGCAACTTCAGCACCGGCTCGCTGACTTGGCATCCCAGCTCATCAGCGGCTCGCCGGTGCACCGCCGCCG
>JALYNC010000054.1 GCA_030773415.1 Actinomycetota bacterium | reverse complement strand
CGCTACGGCCCCTCCATCGTACGGGCGGTGCTCAAGAGGGGGTCCACGCCGGATTTCCCGCCCGGGCGCGGGGTCACAAAGGAGTCCGCCGGCGGTCAGCCCGTGTCGGCCTTCGCGACCGGTCGTTCGTCGGTGTGGCTGTCGGTGTCGGGGCCGGGGTCGGTGTCGGCGTCGGCGTCGGTGTCGGCAGCAGTTCCGCCCGCCGGCCGCCGGACGCGGCGCAGCACGACCGGCAGGACGAGCCCCACGGCCAGCGGCGCGAGCAGGGTGCCGGAGATCGGGCGGGTGAAGAACTCGGTGAAATCGCCGTTGAAGATGCGCAGCGACTGCCGGAACGACGTCTCCAGGATGCTGCCCAGCACGAAGGCGAGGACCAGCGGACCCGGCTCGAAGCCGGCCTTCTTCATCAGGTAGCCGAGCACGCCGAATCCGATCACGACGAGCATGTCGAACGCGTTGCTGCGGATCGTGAACACATCCGCAGGTGATCCTTGGCCACCGAGGGGTAGGGCAAGGTCATGTTCGCCATCTGGATCCGACGCTGGCTCGTCATGTCCGTGCTCACCCCGCTGCTCGGCCGCTTCGCCGAAGGGCTCGGCCGCAAGATGGAGACCCGCAAGGGCCCCTCCAGCATGTCGCAGGGCCTGATCAACAGCGGGCGCTTCCTGAGCGCGCGCCGCCGGCGGCGCCGGCGCTTCTTCTAGCGCAGCCGCGGGTCGAGCCGGCCGGGCACCCGACAGTCAGCCAACGGTCAGCAGCGCGCGCAGCGGCTCGAGCAACGGCAGGTCGGCCGGCAGCCACCGCACCGAGCCCAGTTCCGTGGCGCCCAGCCACCGCAGTCGGCGGTGTTCCGTGGCGACGGGCTCCCCGCGCTCGAGCCGGGCGCTCCAGGCACGCAGCACCGCCCGCCCGCCGTCCAGCGGCTGGTCCTTCCCGACGCGCTTCCCGACGGTGACGAGGACGCCCAGCTCCTCGAGGCACTCCCGGACGAGGGCTTCCGGCTCGCTCTCGCCGGGCTCGGCCTTGCCGCCCGGGAGCTCCCACCATCCGGCCAGCTGCGGTGGGTAGGCGCGCTCGGCCGCCAGCAGCTGTGGGCCGTCTTCGCCGGCACGAATGATCGCGGCGGCGACGACGATCTGCGGCGTGTGCATCCCCGTCCCTGGCGTGTCCCTGTGCCGGAAGGGTAGGGCTTGGCCGACAAACCGTCCCGGTGCCCGCCCGTGGAGGAGCCGTGCCTACCCCACTCGACGCCCGGTTGGTCGCCGACTCACTGACCGCCCTGACCGGCTGGTCGGGCGACCCTTCGCGGATCAGCCGAACGGTGCGGCTGCCCGACGAACAGCTCGAACGCCTGGTCGCCGAGGTGTCCGTCGCCGCCGATGCGATGGACCATCATCCGGTCGTGGACCGGGAGCCGGGCGGCGCCCGCTTCACCCTGTGGACGCACTCCATCTCAAAGGTCAGTGAGTTGGACATCGCCCTCGCCAGCCGCATCGACGACCTGGCGGTGCGGATCGGAGGAGACCCGGCGACGTCCGTCGCCGGAGCCCCTACGGCCGAGGGCAGCCGAGCCGGGGCGGTCGGCACCGGTCGGCGTGCCGGCGGAGCGCGACGAGCGGACGCGGACGTCGTGGCCGAGGCCGGCCGGGAGGGCCACGGCCCAACGGCCGTCCAGGGCGACAGTGGCGAACCGCTGATCGGCGTCCCGGCCGCCACCGGCGGCACACCGGAGCCCGGCGTGGCGCTGCCGGACGCGGATCCGACGGACGCTTCGCCGGGCATCGGCCGCCGCGACGGCCAGGGGACACCGCCGGCCGCCTCCGGCTGAGCGGTCGCCCGCCCGAGCCAACGGCCCGTCTAGTGTCGACCGGGCACCTCGGGCCGCGCCATGGCGCCGATACAACAGGGAGGCAGGCAGCACGTGAAGCAGGTGGGAATCGTCGGAGCCCCGTACAGCGGGAAGACGACGTTCTTCAATGCGTTGACCCACGCCGGCGCCGCACCCGGAGGCGCCGGCAAGGCGAACGTCGCCGTCGTTCCGGTGCCCGACCAGCGGATCGACGAACTGGCCCGGCTGCACTCGTCGAAGAAGTCGGTGTACACGCAGCTGAAGTTCGTCGACGTGGCCGGAGTGGCGAAGGGCGCGGGCGGGGCGATGACCGGCCAGGCGCTGGGCCAGCTGCGCGAGGCGGACGCGCTGGCCGTCGTGGTGCGCGCCTACGGTGAGGACGCCGATCCGGACGGCGAGCTGGCCGACCTGCTGTTGGAGCTGACCCTGGCCGACCTCACTTCGATCACCGGAGCCGCGGACAAGGCGCGCAAGAAGGCCCGCGTCGGCGACAAGGCGGCCGCGGCAGAGGGTGAGCTGCTGGGCCGAGCCAAGGAGGTCCTCGACGCCGGACGGCCGCTGCGCAGCGCCAGCTGGGAGCCGGAGGAGCTCGCCTTCTTCCGCAATCTCGCGCCGCTGACGCTCAAGCCGGCCGTGCTGGTCCTCAACACCGAGGACGAGGGTGCGGAGGCACTCGCCGCACGCGCCCGGGAGCTGGCGCCGACGCTCGGACCGGACGCCGAGGGGATCGCCGTGCCCGCCCGGCTGGAGGCGGAGGTCGGGGGCATGCCCCCGGAAGAGGCCGCAGAGCTGCTCGCCGAGTTCGGGGTCAGCGTGGGGGCGCTGCCGTCGGTCATCGAGTCGGCGTACCGGCTGCTGGGGCTCCTGACGTTCCTGACCACGGGCGAGGACGAGTCGCGGGCGTGGGAGGTCCGGCGCGGCGCCACCGCCCCGGAGGCCGCGGGGGCGATCCACTCCGACCTGCAACGCGGGTTCATCCGCGCCGAGGTGGTCGGCTACGACGATCTCGTCGGGGCGGGCAGCTGGGACGCCGCGAAGGCCGTCGGCAAGCTGCGGGTCGAGGGCAAGGACTACGTGGTGGTCGAGGGCGACATCCTGAACATCCGCTTCGCCGTCTGAGGTCTCAGCGCCGGCCCTGGGCGTTTCACCGGAGCTGTGACCGGCGGTTTTGTCGGATGCCGCTGTCATGCTCGCGGCATGTCCGATTCCCAGGCCCTGCCCCTCGTGCCAGCCGTGCTCGTCGTGGCCCTGGTGCTCACCGCGGTGGCTCTGTCAGCGGGCGCGGGCTACCTGCTCGGGCGGCGCGCGGCTGAGGCCTCCAGCGGTGCGGCCGCGGCGGCGTCCGCCGCCCAGCGT
>JALYNC010000053.1 GCA_030773415.1 Actinomycetota bacterium | reverse complement strand
CGACGAGCTGGTCACCGACCTGGTGCACAAGGGCTCTACGCCGCCGTCTACGACGCCCTGGAGTGACATCACGCGTCCCTGCCGCTGCGCCGGGTAGATGCGGGGCCATTGGCAACCAACCGCCGCGTGGCGATTGTGACCGGCTCCGACTCGGGCATCGGCAAGGTGACGGCGGTGACCCTTGCCAAAGCCGGCTTCGACGTCGGGGTCACCTGGCGCAGTGACGCCGAGGGAGCGGAGGGCACGGCGCAGGAGGTACGGGCCGCAGGTCGCCCTGCGCGGTCCGACGGCTGCACCTGACCGACCTACCGGGGGCGGCCGGCGTCGTCGGCGAGCTGGCCGACGAGCTCGGCGGGCTGGACGTGCTGGTCAACAACGCGGGCACCGGCATGTCGACACCGTTCCTCGACATCGACTACGAGCAGTGGCGCAGTGCTGGCCGTCGACCTGGACCGCGGGTTCCTGTGCGGGCAGGGCTGCGCGCCGGATGGTCGACGCCGGTCGCGGTGGGCGGAGTTATCAACGTGACGAGCGTCCACGAGCACGCACCTAGGGTCGGGGCAGCCGCGTACTGCGCGGCGAAGGGCGGGCTGGGCCTGCTGACGTAGGTCATGGCTCTGGAGCCCGCCGGCATCACGGTCAACGCCGTCGACCCCGGGGAGATCGCCACCCCGATGACCGGGCAGCACGAGATCGACGCGCATACCGAGCGACGGCCCGGCGTGCCCCTCGGCCGACCTGGCGATGCGCGGGAGATCGCCGCAGTGATCGCGTTTCTGGCCTCGCCCGCGTCGTCCTACGTCACCGGGGCGTCCTGGCCGGTGGACGGCGGCATGCTGCCCATGGGGCCGATGGCCAGCGAGCTGCCGGAGGACAGCTGGCGGACGCTCTGAAGTTCGGTTTGGCGCAGCCCTGTCAGCGGGCACATCGCGGGAAGCAAACGAGCCGGCTATTGCGTGTGGTCGGTCGGCTCACATGACGGAGGAAGACGAGATGACGGACACCGCGACAAAGACCCGCAAAGCCCAACTCCCGCAATTGCTGGCCCTCGGCTTCGGCGCCTTGTACGTGGTGGTCGGCATCGTGGGATTTCTGGTTACCGGCTTCAGCGGATTTGCCGAGCCGAACACCAACAAGCTGCTGCTCGGCCTGTTCGAGATCAATCCATTTCACAACGTCGGGCATCTGCTCACCGGCCTGATGGGACTGACGCTGGGCTGGACGCTGACCACCGCGCGCTTCTTCGGCCTGGTGCTGGTCGCCAGCCACTTCGGTCTGCTCGGCTTCGGCCTGCTGTACGCGAACCGGGAGACGCCGCTGAACTTCTTCAGCTTCAACGTGCTGGACAACGTGCTGCATCTCGGCGTCATCGCAGTCGGTCTAGCGATCGCATTTTTGCCCACCCGGGACGAGCGCGCCGACCGGGCCTGACGTGCCCGCGCTTCGGGTCCAGCGTTCCTACGAGTCGTGAAGGCCCTCGTCGATACAGAGGATGTTGCCCTCGCTGCCCTTGAACCACGCGGCCTTGCCCATGCCCTCGGCTGACGCGACCCCGTCGTTCCACTGGACTCCCGGCATGTCCTACTGCTCGAAGGTCACGCCCTTGCCCTTCAGCTCGCGCACCTCTGACTCGACGTCGTCGACATGCCACTGGGCAATGGTGTGACCGGCCTGCCCGCGAATTCGGTCTCGTAGACGCTGAACTTCGTTCCCTCGGACGTCGGGTACATCAGCACGCCGGGCGCCGGTTCTGACGACGGCTCGAGACCCAGCTTGTCGCGATAGAAGCTGCGCGCTCGCTCGATGTCCTAGGTCGGGATGTTCGCGATCACTTGCGCGCTACTCAACATGGTTCCCCCCGGAACCCGCGGCCTAGCCGTGACCCTGGAGGCGGGGCCGCGGAGCCGCCTCCCGAGCACCGCCAACGTAGACCCGCCGGGAGTCACCTAGCAATGGCCCGCGGAAGCGCGCGGCGCCGGCAGTCGCAGATCAGTGCCCCTCGTGCCCCTCGGGCGCGGAGTTGGGGACCGGCTTGCCGTCGGGCGGGGCGTCGCCCACCCGGTACCAGGCGGACGCCGGGCCGGTGGCCTTCCCGGCCACCGCCCGCACCGACACCAGGAGCTGCGAACCCGTGAAGGCCAGTTGTGCCTTCTCGTCGCTCGCCACGCGGCTCGCGGGGCTGGTGCCCGCGGCAGCCTCGATCCGCACCTCGGGCGCGTCCACCGTGCGACTGCGCCCGCCGCGGCCCTCCGACGTCGCGAAGTCCACCCGGTAACGCTCCACGCCGGAAACAGCGTCCCAGCGCAACACCCAGTTGGTTCGCCACTCGATGAGGCCGTCGGGCCGGGTTTTGCGCGACTGCGCCAGCGAGGCCCGGAAATCGGCCGGAGCCGCCAGCTGTACCGCCGGAGCCGAGGCTGCCGAGCCGGGGCCGGCGCCGGCGGGGGACGACGATGTCGATCCGGTCGTGCACCCCGCCAGCGACCCCAGCAGCACAGCCGACGACACGGCTGCCCTCGAAAGGGATGTGCGGTTCAGCAGGTCACCACTCCACGGCGCCGAAGACGGCGTCGTTGGCGTAGATCGTCTTGTTCTGGATCTTCTGGCCGACGCGGAGCTCGCTGCCGACGACCACGCTGCGCTGGCCGACGATCGCGTTGTTGCGGATCAGTGAGCGGAAGACCACCGAGCCGGCGCGCAGCTGCACGTCGTTGCCGACCACGGTGGGGGCGGCAAGGCCGGTCGTCGGGTCGACCTGCGGGCGGCCACCACCGTGGACGATCACGTTCGGGCCGTAGGACACCCGGTTGCCGACCATCAGTTCATTGTGCTCGAGAGCGTGGAAGATCACCTGGTCGTCCATCCGGTTGATGGTGCCGATGGCGAACGGGCCGCCCTCGTCGGCGCGCAGCGAGATGCGCTCACCCATCTTCCGGTTCAGGCGCCACATCGGGTCCTCGAAGCAGACGTCACCGATGATCCGGTTGCGGAAGTCCGGGTCACGGACCTCCTCGCCGGCGCACAGCGACGAACCGACGTGCGGCAGGTCGCGGCCGCGGTCGAACGGATTGCCGCCCGGGTCGAAGTTGATGCCCCGGACGTTGGTCAGCGACTCGTTGGCCATGTTGGAGTACTCCCGGGCCAGGCCCACGTTGACCTCGACCACACCCGCGTTGAACTCACGGTCGGCCTCGGTGATCGGGCGCACCTTGCCCAGCGCGGGGTCGTCCGCCTGCTGCTGCGTCGTCACGTTCTTGCCCGGCAACACCAGCATGCCGGTGCGCAGCCGGACGCCCGGGCCGATCCGGGACAGCGCCGACAGGCCGGTGTCGCGCTCGAGGATCGCGCCGTCGACCAGCGCGCCGAAGCTCACGAACACACCGGAGTCCTCGACTTCGCCGCCGTGCCCGTCCGGCACGTGCAGCACCGGACCGACGCCCAGGCGGGCCGGGCCGCGAACGGTGGCGCCGTGCGCCAGGATGATCCGCTCGCCGGTCTTCACGCCGCTGGTCGGGGTGAGCCCCAGCCGCTTGAGCGCGGCGGTACGTGCGGCGCCTGAGGCAGCGCCTCCGGTGACCGCCACGTTGTCCTGGGCGTTGGACTCGGGCCCGAAGTGCACGCCGCCGTTACGGGCGTCCAGCTGGGCGAACGGTCCGACGTACACGTGCTCGCTCAGCTCGACGTGCTCCGCGCCGCCGATCACCACCGTGGGGTCGACGAACGCAGCGGTACCCGTGCCGCCGGAGCCGACCTGGCACACCGGCCTGGAGTCGGCCGGGGAGCAGGTGTGCTCGGTGTCCGCCGCGGCGGGCGCCGTCCAAAGGCCGGCAGCGACCACCGCCGCGGCAGAGCCCAGCGCAAATCTGGGAATCCAGGAACGACCAGCTGACATGCAGAACCTCCGCTCGTGACGCGCACCGGGGCGTGCGACACGGTCACCTTTCCGGTTCGGCGATCAGTTGTCCAAACGATCTTCACCTGGTCGGGTCGGCTGCTTCAGGACGCGATGCCGGCCTGCCGATACAACGTCGTGACCAGATTCGGCGGCCTCCGCCTGCCCGCGTGGGCGGGCTGCCTGATGCTGGCTGCCGCAGGGGCAGGAATCTTCTTCCGGCTGCCCGGCGCGCTGGCTCAGTCCGTGTTCCTGGTGCTGTGCACGGCGTGCGTCCCCGTGGTGCTCGCCCGCGGCAATCGAAGGGTCGCGCCGGACAGCCGGGCGCCCTGGTACCTGCTCACCTTGGCGCAGGTGCTCAACACCGTCGCTTGGGGATGTTGGTACATCTATCCCGAGATCACCGGCGTCGCGCTCGATATGCCGTCCGTCGGCGACGGCTTCTTCCTTGCCGGGTACGCGCTGGACGTGGTTGCCCTGGTGCTGCTTGCGCGTCGCGCGGGCGCCGACCGGCGGACCTACCTCGACGTGGCCGGAATGGCCACGTCCGTCGGCATCGTCATGTGGGTCCTGATCGCAGACCGGTTCGCCGGCGCGGACGACCTGAGCCTCGGCGCCCGCGTGGTCTCCAGCGCGTACCCGCTGATGGACGTCCTCGTTCTGGCCATGGCGCTCCCTGTGGTGCTGGGTGCGCGGCGGACCACCTCCGGTGTTCTGCTCCTGCTGTGGGCGGCAGCTCAGCTGTGTGGGGATCTCTTCTACAACCTGCAGGTGCTCGAGGGCACCTTCGCTCTCGGCTCACCGGTGTTCGGGTGGTGGTTCCTGTCATGGGCGCTGCTGGCGGCCGCCGGCCTGCATCGCGCGCAGCCCGGCCGCGGCGCGCACGCCGGGTGGGTGCCGCACGCCGTGCTCGCCGCCGGGATGCTCCCGCTGCCCGGTCTGCTGCTGCTGCGCTCGATTCAGCAGTCGCCGCGGGACATTCCGCTGATCGCGGCCGGCTCGGCAGTCGTCACGCTGCTCGCTGTGGCCCGGGCACTGGCCGCCCCGCCCGAGGTGGCCCTGTCGGCTGAGGCCCGCCGGGCTGTCCGGGTCGCGGTGGTGCGCTTCACCGCGGCACTGGTCGCCTTCGCGTTGCTGCCGCTGGCCGGCCTGACCTACCTGACGATCTCGGAGGCGCGCAGTACGGTCAACTCGGAGGTCGAGCAGCGGCTGCGCACCAGTTCGGATGTGGGAAGCGCCTACGTGGGAGAGCATCTCGGCGGCCTGCGGAGCCTGGTGGCCTCGTACGCCGAGCGGCGCCTGGTGTCCGGGCCGGTCTCCGGCGGCACTCCGGCGAAGGCCGCGGCGGTTCTGCCGCACCTGGCGGCCCTGGAGGCACGCAACCCCGCCTTCTTCGGTGCCTGGGCGTTGTCCGCCGACGGCACGATGCTCGCCTTCTCACCTGCCGAGCCCAGCGTCATCGGGGTGAACTTCGCCTACCGCGACTACTTCAAGGGCGTCATGCGCACGGGCAGGCCGTACGTGTCGGAGGCCTTCCGGGCCGGCATACCGGAACGCCCGCTCGCGGTCGCCATCGCCGCGCCCGTCCGGCATCAGGGCCGGATCGTCGGGATGCTCGTACTGGGCTACCGCCTCGACGCGCTGCAGCAGTTCACCAAGCGGCTCGGGAACGCGCAGCAGGCGACCCTGACCCTGACCGACCAGCGCGGCACGGTACTCAACGCGACCACCGCCGCGGCCGGCCAGCCCGAGGATCTGATCGACGGCCGCGACGATCGACACGTACGGGCCGCCCTCGCCGGCCTCAGCGGGACCGCGCGGGGGGTCCAGCACGGAACGGAGATGTACAGCGCCTACCGGCCCGTCCCGGAAACCGGATGGGCGGTGGTCGCCGACGTGCCGCTGGAGGAGGCGATGGCCGGTGCGAACCGCTTCACCGGCCGGGTGCTGGCCGTGGCCACCCTCATCGCTCAGGTGCTGCTCGGGGCCATTGTCGTCGCGGCACGCTCGGAACGCCGCCGCAAGTCGGCCGAGACCGCCGTTGCCGGCCGGGAGGAGCAGCTCACGGGCATTCTGGAGGCGGCGGGCGACGGGTTCATCTGTGTCGGTGCTGACGGCACGGTGCAGCGCTGGAACTCGCGCGCCGAGGATATGTTCGGCTGGTCGTGCGCGGAGGCGGTCGGCTCCGCGCTGGCGCAGCTGATCGTTCCCGCGGACCAGCGGGAGGCGCATGCGCAGGGCTTCGCCCGGGTGCTGGCCGGTGGACAGTCCACGGCGCTCGGCCGGCAGATCGAAGTGCAGGCCCAGCGGCGCGACGGCTCACAGTTTCCCGTGGAAATGACGCTGTGGGCCTCGCACACCGTCGACGGAACCACGTTCAGCGCCTTCACCCGCGACATCACCGACCGCAAGCGCCACGACGCCGAGCTCGCCGCAGCGCGCGACACCGCGCTGGAGGCATCCCGGCTGAAGTCGGAGTTCGTGGCCAACATGAGCCACGAGATCCGCACTCCGATGAACGGTGTCATCGGAATGACCTCCCTGCTGCTCGACACCGAGCTGGACGATCGGCAGCGCGACTACCTGGAGACGGTCAGCAACTCGGCGAACGCGCTGCTCGCCGTCCTCAACGACATCCTCGACTTCTCCAAGATCGAGGCGGGCAAGCTCGACGTGGAGCAGGCGGACTTCGACGTCCGTCTGGTCGTGGAGGACGTGGCCGTCCTGCTCGCCGCGTCCGCCTCCGCCAAGCAGCTGGAGATCACCGCGGCGGTCGACCCCGACGTGCCGCGCAGCCTGCGCGGTGATGCCCACCGGATCCGGCAGATTCTGCTCAATCTGCTCGGTAACGCGGTCAAGTTCACCGACGCCGGGAACGTCACGCTGTCGGTCACCGTGGCCTCCGAGGCCGACGGGCCGCTGGCCGTGGCGTTCTCCGTCACCGACACCGGCGCGGGTATCCCCGCCGAGCGGCAGGCCCAGCTGTTCAGCGCGTTCACCCAGCTGGACACCTCGGCCACCCGACGCCACGGCGGCACCGGGCTGGGGCTGACCATCAGCCGGCAGTTGGTGGAGCTGATGGGCGGCCGCATTGAGGTGGACAGCGAGCCCGGCCGCGGCAGCACGTTCACGTTCACGCTGCCCCTGACCGGGGGCAGCTCGCCGTCCGAGCCTGCGGTGCCGGGGGACCTCGCCGGCGTCCGGGCCCTGGTGGTCGACGACAACGAGACGAACCGGCGGATGCTGACCGACCAGCTCACCGGCTGGGGAATGCGACCGCTGGACGCGCCGGACGGGCAGGCGGCGCTGCAGGCACTGCGCGACGCTGCCGCGAACGGCGACCCGTTCCGGGTGGCGCTGTTGGACATGCGGATGCCCGGCATGACCGGCATGGACGTGGCCCGTGCCGTGGCCGGCGACGAGCGGCTCCGCGCCACCCGCATGGCGCTGCTGTCGTCGACCACCGAACCAGCCGAGATCGCGTCCGCCCGGGCTGCCGGCGTCACCACCTATCTGGCGAAGCCGGTTCGCAAGGCACAGTTGCAGGCGACGTTGCGGAACCTGCTGGGCAGCTCCGGCCCGGCACCGCTCTCCGGTGTGCAGCCGGCGTCGGCGCAGCTGCCGGCCGCTGGCCACGTGCTGGTGGTGGAGGACAACGTGGTCAACCAGCGTGTGGCCGTGGGCATGCTGGAGCGGCTGGGGTACACCGCCGACGTCGCGGGGAACGGCGCCGCCGCGCTCGACATGGTCGCCGCAGGCAGCTATGACGTTCTGCTGATGGACTGTCACATGCCGGTGCTGGACGGCTTCGAGGCCACCCAGCGACTGCGGTCGTCCGGCGGGCCGGCCACCAGGGTGCCGATCATCGCGCTCACGGCGTCAGCGCTTGCGGAGGACCGCCGCCGCTGCCTGGCGGCGGGCATGGACGACTTCCTGCCCAAGCCGATCTCGCGCGGCGCGTTGGCGGCCGCCCTCACCCGCGTGATGGTCGGTGCCGACGCCGCTCCGGCGGCCGGCACGGCAGCGCCGCAGCAATTGCCGGGTGCTTCGGCGGGGCGAGCGGAGCAGGAGCCCGTGCTGGACGCGGCCACCCTGGCCGAATTGTCGGACCTCGGCCCGGAGTTCGTCGGCCTCGTGCTTGGGTCTTTCCTGACCAACGCCGTAGCGAGTGGGCAGGCGCTGGTGGCCGCCGCCGCGGCGGGGCAATTGGCGGAGGTGCAGTCGATCGCGCACTCCCTGCGGGGCAGCAGCGGAACGTTCGGCGGCCGTCGGCTGATGTCGGTGTGCGAACAGCTGGAGAGCGCCGCGCGGGAGCGGGACGGCCAAGGAGTCGCCGCTCTCGTACCGGTCGTGGAGCGGCAGACGCAGCTGTTGTGCGATGCCCTGCGGAAAGCGTTCCCCGAGGTGCTCGTTCCGGTGCTGTGACCCGCGCCATCGGGCTGCACGACCGCCTTCCTCACCAGTGCCGCGCTGATCGCGGTCGGCGCGTCACGCCCGCGGCCGCCGCGTGCGACGATTTCGGCATGCCTAGCCGCACCCTCGTTCTGGCGTCGGCTTCGCCCGCGCGACTGCGGCTGCTGCGCGACGCCGGCCTGGATCCCCTGGTCGAGGTCAGTGGTTTCGACGAGGCCTCGGTGACCTGTGCCGAGCCGCGTGAGCTCGTCCGCCGCCTTGCCATCGAGAAGGCACGGGCCGTCGGGGCGCGCACCGGTCATCGGGATGCGCTGGTGCTCGGCTGCGACTCTCTGCTGGTGCTGGACGGGGACGCGCTGGGCAAGCCCGAATCCCCGCAGGTCGCCCGTCAGCGGTGGATGCACATGCGGGGCCGCAGCGGCGTACTGATGACCGGGCACGCTGTGCTGGACCTGCCGACCGGCCGGCTGGCCGACGACGTCGCCGAGACCGTGGTGCACTTCGGCACTCCGGACGACGAGGAGATCGATGCCTACGTCGCCAGTGGGGAGCCGCTCGCCGTGGCGGGGGCATTCACCCTCGACGGTCTCTCCGCGCCGTTCCTGCGCGGCATCGCGGGTGACCCGGGGAACGTGATCGGCCTGTCCCTGCCGCTGCTGCGCCATCTGCTGCGGGCCCTCGACGTGCGGGTGACCGACTTGTGGCGCTGACACTGGGCAGCCTGGTCGTGGACCCACCGGTGGTCCTCGCGCCGATGGCCGGTGTCACCAACGCCGCGTTCCGCCGGCTGTGCCGGGAGTACGGGGCCGGTTTGTACGTCAGCGAGATGGTGTCGGCGCGGGCCGTTCTGGAGGACAACGCCAGAACGATCGGCATGACCTCCTTCGGTTCCGACGAGACCGTCCGCAGCCTGCAGCTGTACGGCGTCGATCCCGTCGTGATCGGCGAGGCCGTCCGCCGGGTAATCGGCGAGCAGGGCGTAGCCCATGTCGATCTGAACGTCGGGTGCCCGGCGCCGAAGGTGACGCGCCGCGGCGGCGGGGCCGCACTGCCCGCGCGTGGTGCGCTCTTCGGGGCCATCGTCGGCTCTGCCGTTCGTGCGGCCGGGGACGTTCCTGTGACCGTCAAAATGCGAATGGGGGTTACTCCGCAGATCCTCACCTACCTGTCGGCCGGCCGGATCGCGCGGGATGCCGGTGTGTCGGCGGTGGCCCTCCACGCCCGCACCGCGGAGCAGCTCTACTCCGGCCGAGCTGACTGGTCGGCCATAGCGCGGCTCAAGGCCGAGCTGCCCGACATTCCCGTGCTGGGCAACGGCGACATCTGGACGGCGCAGGACGCGCTGCGCATGCGGGAGCAGACCGGATGCGACGGCGTCGTCGTCGGGCGTGGTTGCCTAGGCCGGCCGTGGCTGTTCCGCGACCTCGCCGACGCCTTCGCCGGGCGGCCTGCCGCTCCGGCACCCGTGCTGGGCGAGGTAATGGAGGTCATGCGTCGTCACGCCCGTGAGCTGGCCGGCGCCCGGGGCAGTGAGTCGGTCGGCGTCCGCGATTTCCGCAAGCACGTGGGGTGGTACCTCACCGGATATCCGGTCGGCCCGGAGCGGCGCCGCCGGCTGGCGCTGGCGTCCTCGCTGAGCGAGCTGGACGAGCTGCTGGCCGAGCTGGACCCGGCGACGCGGCTGCCGCCCGGAGCCACCGCCCTGCCGAGAGGGCACCAGCAGGGCCCGCGGCCGGTCGCGGTACCGGACGGCTGGCTGGAGAACGCCGAGACCGATCTGACCGTGCCTGAGGGCGACGCCGCCTTTGCGATTTCCGGCGGGTAGCCGGTTCGTGCCGGTTTCTGGTAATTGCGGGAGTTGCCGGGTTCAATGGCGGAATGCGCGCCCGGGGAACGCGGAGATGATGGCCAGGCAGCGACAACACGGCGCCGCCGCCCAGGCAATCGCTGGGAGAACGGCCTCGTTGCGCAAGGCGCTGACGGCATGACCGTCGACATCGAGCCGCTCGCCCTGGATCCGGTCGGCGAAGCGGTCGGCCGGGCCCGCCGATACGTGCGTTCCAGCCTGATCGAGATGGAGCTCGAGCCCCTCGTCGACTCGGCGACGTTGGGAGTCTCCGAACTCGTCACCAACGCCGTCCTGCACGGGCGCACCGCCTTCACGGTGTCGATCCGGTCGTACGGCGAAGGCCGGGTGCGAATCGAGGTGAGTGACCTGTCCGGAGCAGTGCCCCGGCAGCGGCGCTTCGACAGCATGGCGACCACGGGCAGGGGCCTGCGGATCGTGGAGTCGATTTCGTCCACCTGGGGCGTCGACTACGCCGACGACGGCCTTGGTAAGACGGTGTGGTTCGAGCCCGCCGGTGAGGACCCGTCCAGTGGCTTCGCTGCGCAGGACTGGGCCAGTGAGATCGAGGGCCTGTTGTGACCGCTGCATCGGCCGGCGAGGCGGCTTCCCTCGTCGAGGTGCGGCTCCGGAACACCCCCTTGGCGCTGAGGCATCGATCGACCCAGCACGGTGAGGAGCTCAAACGGGAGATGGCGCTCATCCGTCAGGGCAACGACAGCGGCACGGTGTCCGACGTGCCGGCCGAGCTCCTCGCCGTCGCGGAGGAGGTTGCGACGGTGTACGCGCCATTCACGGGGGCTCCGATGCAGCAGCTCGATGAAGCGTTCGAACGCGGCGAGAGCGAGGTGGCGGAGGTCGCATATCGGGTGCCCCCGAGCATCGCGCAGTTCGCTCAGCGGATCCTCGACGTCCTGGCGCGGGTGGACCAGTACTGCCGTGAGGGTGAGCACCTGCTGATGCTGGCGACCCCACCGGATGTCGCGGCGTACCGAACGTGGACCCTGACGGAGTTTCAGCGTCAGATCGCCGGTCAGCCGCCACGGTCCTGGCCCGAGTACCTGGCACAGCGGCCGGCTGAGGACTGACCCTCCCCGTTCCGACCCCGCTTCTCGCCGCGCTTCCGCAGCGCCCGCACCGGGCCGGCTGGAATGTCCGGCGTGCGCCGCAACCAGTACGGCTAGGACGACTGGTGTAGCCGCCGTTTACCGTGTAAACATAGATCGCTACCGCTCGTGCCCCGTTCCTCCTTGACCGAGAGGACACCTGTGACTGTGACCGTTGAGCGAGCAGCAGAGCCAGCCAGCGTCGACTCCGACGCCGCGGCCGCACTGCTGACGGCCGACGTCGATCGGACAGCTGGACGCGTCCGGCTGTCCGGCGACCTGTGCCTTGCCACGGCCGAGCAGCTGACCGCAGTGCTCGCCGAGCTCCAGGCTGCTGGAGTCACCGACATCGCCGTGGAGCTGGCGGAGCTGCGCTTCTGCGACGGCCGCGGTCTGGCGGTGTTCGCCAGTGCCTCTCGCCGGCTCGCGGCGGCGGGGGGGTCACTCACGTTGGTCGATCCGAGCCCGCTCACGTCGCGCATTCTTGCGCTCACCGGGGTCGCCGAGGACGTGCGCGTCGTCAGCGCGCAGTCAACCGGCCTGCTGTGAAGAACTGCCGTTGAGGGCTAGGCCGTCCGCCGCGGTGGTGGCTGCCCTGACCGCTCCAGCTCCAGCCGTTCAAGCAGGTTGGCGAGCGACTCCTCGAACTCCTCGGTGAAGCGGTTCTCGGCCAGCGCCGGCGCCAGACGCTGCACCGACGGATACGTGGCCAGGCTGTCCGACCCAGCCAATGTGGGAGTTGCCGGGTCCGGCTCGTCCGCCGGCCCCGTGTCGACGCCCAGGGCGCTCACTTCGAGCAGCAGGTGGCCGAGCAGGAAGCTGGAGAACGCCCGGTACGCGTAGACGGTGCTGGAGTCGTCGAAGCCCTCACCGGCCAGGCCCGCCAGGAAGGCGTCGATCCAGCGCAGCGACCGCAGCGGTGGACGAATCCACGGCGCGGCCGGCGGCCGGGTGGCGATGAGCGGGAAGACCTGTGGATGCTGCAAGGCCAGGCGCCGCAGGCCATGGGCGATCCGGGACAGGTAGTCCTGCCAGCCCTCATGCGGAGACAGGTGGACGTCGGGATCACCGTAGAGATCGTCCAGTACCCGCTGGACGATCGCGTCCAGCAGGTTGTCCCTGCTGGGAACGTGCCGGTACAGCGCCATGCCCTCGACGCCCAGGCGCTGCCCCAGCGCCCGCATCGACAGCTCCCGAACGCCGCGCTCGTCGATCAGCTCGATGGCAGCCCGGACGATCTGGTCCCGCGACAGCGGCACCCGGCCGGGCGCGTTCTCGCCTCTCCTGCGGTCCTGCACGGGCACATGCCACCTTGAGTTCGGACAACCCGGCGAGTTCCGACGTCCCAGCGCGGGGCCGCTTCGACTATTCCCCGGGCGAAGGGGCAGGGAACCGGCCGTGAGCTGGAATCCCGTCGACGCCGCACGGGCCACGGCCATCGCGGTCGGCGTGGCCGCCGTGGTCAGTCTGCTGGTCTACGTGCTCGTGCGATCCCTCGCCACGCGGGACGAGCTGTGGGCGCTGGTCCGCCGCCGGGCGGTGCTGCCCTTCACCCTGGTGCTGGTGCTGCTGGCCGTGCTGGTGGCCCGTCCGGAGACCGGTGCCACCGCGTCGACGGCGGCGCTGGTGCGGCAGGTTGTCGCGCTGCTGCTGATCGCCGCGGGAGCCTGGTTGCTGGCGCAGCTGGCGTTCGTCGCCGAGGACGCGGCACTGCGCCACTACGACGTGGACGTGCCCAACAACGAGCGGGTCCGGCGCGTCCGCACGCAGGTGATGGTGATCCGGCGCTTCGTCGTGTCGCTGACCGTGGTGGCGGCCTTCGCGGCGATGCTCATGACGTTCGAATCGGTCCGGGCGGTGGGTGCCAGCCTGCTGGCCTCCGCCGGCGTCGTCGGGATCGTCGCCGGCCTCGCGGCCCAGACCACGCTGGCCAATGTCTTCGCCGGTCTGCAGCTGGCTTTCAGCGATCAGTTGCGCATCGACGACATCGTCGTCGTGGAGCAGGAGTGGGGCCGGGTCGAGTTACTGACCCTCACCTACGTCGTCGTCCGCTGCTGGGACGAGCGGCGCCTGGTGCTGCCGACCACCTACTTCACCGAGAAGCCGGTGGAGAACTGGACCCGCACGGACTCCCGGGTGGTGGGGGCGGTGCTGCTGCACGTCGACTACGCCCTGCCCGTCGAGCCGGTACGCGCGGAGCTGAGCCGACTCGTGGAGCGCTCACCGCTGTGGGACGGCCGGAGTGCAAGCTGCAGGTGGTCGACGTCACCGACACCACCATGGTGCTGCGGGCGCTGGTCAGCGCCGCCGACGCCACCAACGCCTTCGATCTGCGCTGCGAGGTCCGGGAGAAGCTGCTGGAGTTCGTCAGCTCCCGGTACCCGGACGCGCTGCCGCGGGTGCGCACCGACGCGGTGCAGGACGGCGGGCTGCCCGGGCGGGGCTGAGACCCGTGGCTCCCGATCAGGTCGCCTCAGGTCGCCTCAGGTCGCCGGCGGGTCAGGTGCGGCCGCGGCTACGACGGCGGCCCGCGCCTGGGCCAGCTGGGCCCGCACCTCCGCGAGCTCCCGTTCCAGCTCCAGCACGCGGCGAACGCCGGCCAGGGTGAGACCTTCGCCGGTCAGCTGCTTGACGTGCATCAGCGCCGAGACCTCCTGCCGGCTGTAGCGGCGCTGGCCACCTTCGGAGCGGGCAGGGCTCACCACGGACTGCTCGTCAAGCCGGCGCAGAAATGCCTGCTGCACGCCCAGCAGGTCCGCGACCTGGCCCACGCTGAACAGTGGGGCGGTTTCGCTGTCGAACGGAATCACGCCGGTGCTCCAGTACGGGAGAGAGATGCAGCGGGAGAGATGGCAGGGAGGCCGCCGGAACGGCGGCCTCCCTGTGTTCGGACCGTCAGTAGTCGAACAGACCGGAACGGCAGGTCTCAGGCCGAGCCGGCCGTGATCTCGGTCTGCGCGGCGGCCGGGCGTACCTCGATCCGACGCGGCCGGGCCTTCTCACCGACCGGCAGCCGCAGGGTCAGTACGCCGTCCGCATAGTCCGCGGCGATGCGGTCACCGTCGACCCACTCCGGCACGCGCAGCCGTCGGGTCATGGTCCCGTCGAAGCGCTCCTGCACGATCACGCGCTCGCCCTCGGCGTAGTTCGCGTGCCGCTCGGCGGAGACGGTGAGCACGGAGTTCTCGAAGGTCACGGAGATGGACTCAGCAGGAACGCCGGGCAGGTCCGTGCGGACCACGATCTCCTCACCCTGGCGGGTGACGTCGATGGGCATTCCGGCGCCCTCGCCGTGGCCGAAGAGCTGCTGGGTCAGCCGGTCGAACTCGGCGACGAAGGGGTCGAGACGCTCCACCAGCATGGGCCTTACTCCTTTCACTGAAGACGTCAGCGACGCTGACGGTTGTCGTTCCTGACCGGTTGGCTACCAGGGAGGGCCGTGGTCGTTCGCGCGGCTGCCAGCCGTTCGCCGCTGCCCTCGAACATCCTGTACCACCGTGGGCCTACTTACAAACACAGCTGCAGGTTACCTGCAATATACAGCGCGCGCAAGCTTTCCCCACGATCCGGCGCCCGACTCGGCATAATCCACAGCAAATGGAGAAGAGCCTGGCGGCACTCGCCTCGGAGGAGTTCCTCGCGCACCTCGGCGCCGCCGTCTCGGCGGTGGATGCGTCGTGGCGGTACTGGTACGTGTCACCCACGGCGGCTCGCATCATTGGGCGGCCGGTGCAGGAGATCCTCGGACGGAACGCCTGGGAGATCTTCTCGGGCGTCGTCGGAACGCCGGAGTACGAGGCGTGCCAGCGCGCCATGGCCACCCGCGTACCCGAGCGCTTCACCTGGTACTTCGACACGGGCCACCGCTGGTACGAGCAGCAGGTGATTCCGGCCGGCGACGGCCTGATCTTCGTCGTCAACGACTGCACCGACCGGGAGTCCGCCACCACTCGGGCAACAGCCCTGGTGGCCATCGGCGACGCGCTGGCGCGCACGATGACCGTCGCCGATGTCCGCGACGCGGTGGCGCTGGAGGGGCTACCGCTGCTGGGCGCGGTGGGGGGCGGAATTCTGCTCGCGGACGAAGGCCGCTCCACGATGCGGGCCCTGGGCTGGTCGGGCCCGGACCCCGCCGTGGCCGCGGTTTGGCAGGAGTATTCGTTCACCGAGCGGACCCCCGGTACGGAGGCCTACCTGCGGGGCGAGCCGGTGGTCGTCTCCGACGCCGACGAGCTGCGCAGGAGGTACCCGCGGGTCGCCGCCACCATCGACGCGCTCGGCCCGCACACCGTCGCCGCCTTTCCGCTGGTCTCCGCCGGTGAGCGCCTCGGCGTACTGGCGGTGCTGTTCGTGCCGGAGCGGCAGCTGACGGCGCCGGACCACCAGTTCCTGTCCACGGTGGCGGCGATGACGGCGCAGGCGTTGCTTCGCGCCCGGCTGTTCGACGCCGAGAAGCGCAGCATCGCCGCGCTGCAGCGCAGCCTGCTGCCCCGGGGGCTGCCGGCCGTGCCGGCGCTGGACGTCGCCGCCCGGTACGACGCCAGCGACAGCACCACCGAGATCGGCGGCGACTGGTACGACGTGATCTCGCTGCCGGGCCAGGGCGTCGGCCTGGTGATGGGCGACGTCGAAGGGCATGATCTGGGCGCGGCCGCGCTGATGGGCCTCGTGCGCAGCGCCGTCCGTGCCTACGCCCTGGACGGGCAGCCTCCGGCGGTGATTCTGGAGCGCACCAACGTCTTCCTGGCCGACCTGGACCTGGGTCGGATCGTCACGCTGGTCTACGCGCAGCTGCACCCGTCCGAGTTTCTGATCACGACCGCGAGCGCCGGCCATCCGCCCGCGCTGGTCGCCGCCCCGGACGGCACCGTCTTCGACGTGCCGATCGACATCGGGCCGCCGCTCGGCGCCTGCGACGGCGGACCGCTGTGGCCGGAGACGACCTCGACACTTCCCGAGGACGCGGCCCTGGTGCTGTTCACCGACGGGCTGGTGGAGCGCCGGGGTGAGGACATCGACCGCGGCATCGACCGCATCCGCGAGGTGCTGCGCGCCAACCGCTCGCTGCCGGCCGAGCGGCTGGCGGATGCCGTGCTCGACGCCCGCTGTCCGGGCTCGTCCGATGACGTGGCGGTGGTCGCTGTCCGCCTGCAGCATCAGCTCTCGGACGCCCGGCGTGAGCGGCAGGTGACCCGCCGGCTGCCTCCGACACCGGCCTCGGTCTCGCTGGCCCGCCGTTTCGTGCGGCAGTTGCTGTCCGACTGGGGACTGCCGGACGAGGCGCAGCGGGAGATCGAGCTCGTGGTCAGCGAGCTCGTCACCAACGCGGCCCGGCACAGCGAGGACTTCCTGGAGGTCCGGCTGTACTGCCCCCCGGGACTGCTTCGCGTGGAGGTCAGCGACTCCAGTCACCGCATGCCGCCGTCGACGGTCGAGGAGGTCGACGAGGAGGCCACGTCCGGGCGGGGGCTCGTCCTGGTCGACGCGATAGCCGACCGCTGGGGAGTCGACTCGGCCGATCTGGGCAAGCGGGTGTGGGCCGAGTTCGATCTGTGACGCCGAGCCGCGCGTCGCTGAGTCGCTGAGGTAAGAGCTCTGAGCCGGGGCGTGGCCGCGTCTTCCTCGCAAGGGTCAGCGAGCGCGACCCGGGAACAGGATCGCGGTCCCGAGCAGGGCGGCAACCGCCGAACCGGTCAGGATGCCCACCTTGGCCGTGTCGGTCAGCCCGGCTGACCGGTAGGCGAGGTCGGCGATGAACAGCGACACGGTGAACCCGATGCCGGCGAGCCCGGCCAGACCCCACACATACCGGATGGTGACCCCCGCGGGCAGCGTCCCGATTCCGAGCCGGACGGCTAGCAGCGTGACACCGGCGATGCCGAACAGCTTGCCCGCCACGAGCGCGACGGCGATGCCGGCGATCAGTTGGCGCGCTTCTGGGTCCGTGAACAGGGCGGGCTCCACGGCGACTCCGGCGTTGGCGAGCGCGAACAGCGGCACGATGACCGATGCCGACAGCGGGTGCAGCCGACGTTGCAGGTCCCCGAGGACGTCCCGGCCGGCGACCGGTGTGGCCGGCGTCAGGAACCCGAGCGCCACGCCGGCAATGGTGGCGTGCACGCCGGACTGGAAGGTGGCCAGCCAAACGCCCGTGCCGACCACGGCGTACGGCCAGATCGCGGTGACGCCGACCTCGCGCATGCCCACGACCAGCAGCAGGCCGGCCACTGTGGCGGCGAGCCAGGTGGGCGAGATGCCCTCGCTGTAGGCCACCGCAATCACGGTAATCGCGATCAGGTCGTCGACGATGGCGATCGTCAGCAGGAACAGCTTCGCGCCCAGCGGAACGCGACCGCCGAGCAGCGCGAGCACGCCGACCGCGAAAGCGATGTCGGTGGCCATCGGGATGCCCCACCCGGGCGCCGCCGGAGTACCGAACGTGGCGGCCAGGAAGATGAGGGCCGGCAGGACGACTCCGCCGCACGCCGCCAGCACGGGTAACGCCGCGGTCTTGGGCTGCCGCAGCTCGCCGGTGACCAGCTCACGCTTGATCTCCAGGCCGACGACGAAGAAGAACACCGCCATCAGCGCGTCGTTCACCCAGTGGCGCAGGTCCTCCGTGATCGCCAGGGGGCCCACGCCGATCCGGAGCTTGGTGTGCCAGACCGCGTCGTAGCTGCCGGCCGCCGGACTGTTGGCCCACGCCAGCGCGATCGCCGCCGCGATCGCCAACAGGATCCCGCTGGTCGCCTCCGCATGCAGGAACGACAGCAGCGGATCCAGCAAGCGTCGCCCCGCTGACCCGCCGGCAGGAGTGGGGCGGCGAGTCTGCTGCGTCATGCCGTCTGACCTGCCCCTCGTCGGTGATCGCCAGTGCTAAGGACGTGCATCAGTGCTGCCGATAGGGATTACGGACCCCGGTGTTCTGGCTGAGCTGCTGATTCTCCGGTCCGCCGCTGGCCCGCCCTAACCCGCTTCCCGCTGGAGTAACCGTGCCCTCCCCCCGCGTGCTGGTCATCGAGGATGACGGTGACGTGCTGCGGCTGCTCACCTCCCACCTGGTCCGGATGGGCTGCGAGGTGACCGGGGCTGCCACCGGCGAGCTGGGGCTGGCGCTGGCGCAGCAGGACCCGCCGGACGCGGTGCTGGTCGACATGTTGCTTCCCGGCATCGACGGCGCGCAGGTGGTGGAGCAACTGCGCGGCTCCGCGCGCACCGCCGGTTGCCGCGTGGTCATCTCCTCGATCCTGGATCCCGGGGACTACGTCGACGTGCCGGCCGACGCCACGCTGCAAAAGCCCTTCACCCGGAACGACGTGAACGCCGTAGTGACCGCCCTTCAGCTGCAAGGAAAGAGCTCATGACCCGCGTACTGGTAGCCGACGACGACCGTGACATCCGCGAGCTGGTGGCGATGAAGCTGCGCGGCGCCGGCTACGAGGTGACCACGGTCGAGAACGGGCCGGACGCCCTGGCCAGTGCGCTCGGAGCTGTCCCCGACCTGGCCATCCTGGACATCATGATGCCCGGGCTGACCGGCATCGACGTCTGCCGCGAGCTGCGGGCGTCCGAGGAGACGCGGACCTTGCCGATCATCCTGCTGACCGCGAAGGCGCAGGAGGCCGACGTGGAGGTGGGCTTCTCCGTGGGCGCCGACGACTACGTGGTCAAGCCCTTCAGCCCCCGGGAGCTCGCGAGTCGCGTGCAGGCAGTGCTGGCCCGAGTTCGGACATGACCGTCCGCACGGCGATCACTTTGGCGCTGCCCGCCCTGGCAGCCCTGGTCGCTCTGCTCGCGCTGGCGATCGTCGCCCGCCGGGCGCTGCGCCGCGCCGCGGCCCGCCGGGTCGCCCGCCGGGCCGAACCGCTCCGTCCGCTGCTGCTTGAGC
>JALYNC010000052.1 GCA_030773415.1 Actinomycetota bacterium | reverse complement strand
GCGCAGCTTCCAGTCGTAGCTGGTCGGATTGAGGGTCCTGCAAAACACCAGCCGTACGGGCCCTGACCTGGCTGTGCTTGGCTCGCTCATCAACATCCCCGAACGTGCGCTCCTCCTTACCGCCCATCCCGGCAACGAACAGCCGCACACCCGTGTCGGACGCGACTGCAGTGTCCGTCTGCTTGGCGAAGCGCTCGTAATCGTGGTCGTGGCCATTGACGACGACGTCCACCTTGCCCTGGTAACGGAATCCGGGAACTGTAACGACTTCGTTCACCCATTCGGGTTTGAATCTTTGGATTCCGGGACATCAGTGGCGCCGCGTAGCCTCGTGATTACTGCAAGTAATAGCGTTGCGTTGAACTCGACGCATGCGAGCCCTCCAGCCGTGGGATTGTGATGGACGTGGATTCCGGCCGGGACGGTGAGCCGCAGCGGGCAGAGCCGTCCAGAACTGACGATGAGCGGCGCGTCGACCCGCGGTTCCTACTGGCCAACGAGCGCACGTACCTGGCCTGGATGCGCACCGCCCTAGCCCTCGTCGCCGGTGGGCTCGCGGTCGTTCAACTGGTGGACCCGTCGGCCGTGTTGGGCGGCGGACCGGCGCTCGGCCTGCCGCTGGTGCTGTTCGGCGCGCTGGTCGCGGCGGCCGGCCTAGGGCGGGCCAGGGCTGTCGAGCGGGCGTTGCGCGAGCATCGGGATTTGCCCCGCAGCCGGCTCCCGGTGCTGCTGACTGGCGCTTTCGTCGCCACCGCCATCGCCATCGGGATTCTGAGCACCCTCGCCCGCTAGGTGCGGCCCAGGGACGGCCGGCGGCCTCCGGGTTGCCCCCTGGCCCCCTCCGGGTTGCCCCCTGGCCCGCACTGCCGGAGCGTATGTCCATGACGAACCCGCTGACCGCCCTGACCACCGGCCGTGACCTGCGCGGTCGGGTCATCGTCGTCACCGGCGCCAGTTCCGGCATCGGCCGCGCCACCGCCAGCCGGCTCTGGGCACGGGGGGCGGTGGTGATCGGGGCGGCGCGCAACCGCGAGCGTCTCGCTTCGGCGGCCGAGGAGATGCCCGGTCTGCAGGTGCACGTCTGTGACGTCCGGAACAGCGACGACCGGCGCCGGCTGGTGGAGACCGTGCTGGCCGAGCACGGTCGGATCGACGGGTTGGTCAACAACGCCGGCGTCGGCTGGAGCGGCCTGGTCCAGGACATGCCGCTGGCGGACGTGGAGCGCATCGTCGAGACGAACCTGATCGGGCTCATCGACCTGACCCGGCTGGTGCTGCCGGGCATGTTGGAGCGAGGGGACGGCGACATCGTCATGACGGCCTCGGTGGCGGCCTGGTTCTCCACGCCGCCCCTGACCGTCTACTGCGCCAGCAAGTTCGGCGTGGAAGGCTTCGTCACGGGGCTGCGCCGGGAGGTGTGGCCACGAGGGGTGCGGGTGCACTCGGTCAATCCGGGGCCGGTCAGCACCGAGTGGCTCTCCCGATCGGGGGGCTACCAGCCGACGGAGAACGACCCCATCGCCAAGCCCGGCCCCGGCATCGCGGCGGACCATGTGGCAGCTGTGATCGAGGCCTCACTGAGCCGCCGCTGGTACCGCACCGTGGCGGTACCGCGTGGCCTCGGGGTCAGCCGGCTGCTTCATCTGCAGCCCTTCCGAGGTGCCGCCGATGTCGTGGTGGGCCTCAACGTCGGGCGGATCACGTCCTTCGGCCGCGGCCTCACCGCCGAGCGGACCCCCGGCCCCGGCGGCGGACCGCGAAGGGTTGGCGGAGACAGGCCCGTGGAAGAGTTGGGCGCATGAGCGAAGCGAACGCGTTCAGTGACCCCCGTCCGACGATCGTGGTGGTGTCCGGGGACGGCACACCACAGGACGGCGACGCGTCGGTCGTCGCCCAGTCGCAGGAGGCACCGGTCGCCGAGGAGCTAAGCGGCGAGACCGTCGGCGGCATGGTGGAGCAGCCGGCCAAGGTCATGCGCATCGGAACAATGATCAAGCAGTTGCTGGAGGAGGTCCGCAGCGCGCCGCTGGACGAGGCCGGCCGCGCCCGCCTGCGCGAGATCCACGCCAACTCCATCGCCGAGCTGTCCAGCGGACTGGCTCCCGAACTGCGGGAGGAGCTCAAGCGGCTCACCCTGCCCTTCAGCGGTGACGTTCCGTCCGAGTCGGAGCTGCGGGTGGCTCAGGCGCAGTTGGTCGGCTGGCTGGAGGGCCTGTTCCACGGCATCCAGACGGCTCTGGTGGCTCAGCAGATGGCCGCTCGCGCCCAGCTGGAGGAGCTGTCCCGGCAGCGGGCGCTGCCCGGCCCCACGGCCGCCCCCGGCGCCGGGATGCCGGCCAGCGGCGGGCCCTACCTGTAGCTGCGGTCGTCCGGCTGAGTGCCGTCGCCCGGAAAGTAGCGCTCCACCACCCGTGCCACGCCGTCGTCGTCGTTGCTGTCCGTCACCTCGTCGGCGATCTCCAGCACCTCCGGATGGGCGTTCGCCACCGCGACGCCCCACCCCGCCCAGGACAGCATTGGCAGGTCGTTCGGCATGTCACCGAAGGCGAGTACCTCATCCGCGGCGATCCCGCGTTCCTGGCACAGCAGGCTCAATGTGGTGGCCTTGCTGACGCCCGCGGCGCTCACCTCGATCAGGCCGTCCCTGCTGGCATGCGTGAGGGTCACCTGGTCGCCCAGCACCTCCAGGGCGCGGGCCAGCAACTCGTCCGCATCGAACGTGTCGTGGCGCACCAGCAGCTTGGCCGCCGGATCGCGGAGCAGCTCATCGATAGGCACCACGAGCGTGTCGTCCGGCTGCGGAAAGCGGGCCACGTACTCCGGCTCGTGGCCGAAGCTGCTCCCCCGGTCGACCGCGTAGGTGACGTCCGGAATGCGCTGGCGCAGCAGCTGCACGACCTGGCGAGCGGCCGCGGGCTGCAGCAGGTGTTCCTCGACCACGGTCTCGGTGTGCAGGTCGTAGACCAGGGCGCCATTGGCGCAGATCGCGAGGCCGCGGTGTCCGGTCTCCTCGGCGACCGGGTGCATCCAACGCGGCGGGCGACCCGTGACGAACACCACCAGGGCGCCCGCCTCCTCCGCCGCCGCCAGTGCCCGGCGCGTCCGGGGCGACACCGTCCCGTCGGTCCGGATGATCGTCCCGTCGAGGTCGGTGGCGACCACCCGGGGCGGGTGCCGGGGCGGCTGCGGGCGGGCGGCCTCCCCGGAGGGGCCGGTGGAGCCCGTCATCGGGGGGCGACGGGCTCCAACACCGTCCGGCCAGCGAGGAAGGGCTGCAGCGCCGCGGGAACGGCGACCGAGCCGTCCGGACGCTGATGGTTCTCCAGCAGCGCGACGATGAGGCGCGTCGTAGCGGCGAGCGTGCCGTTCAGGGTGGCGACCGGAGCGACGCCGGCAGCACTTCTGGTGCGGATGCCGAGGCGGCGGGACTGGAAGTCGGTGCAGTTCGAGGTCGACGTCACCTCCCGGTACGCGCCGTGGCTCGGAATCCACGCCTCACAGTCGAACTTGCGTGCGGCACTGCTTCCCAGGTCACCGGTGGCCACGTCGATCACCCGGTACGGCAGCTCGAGCTTGTCGAGGAACTGCTTCTCCCACCCGAGCAGCCGCTGGTGCTCGGCCTCGGCCTCCTCCAGCGGGACGTAGCTGAACATCTCGACCTTCTCGAACTGGTGCACCCGGAAGATGCCACGGGTGTCCTTGCCGTACGAGCCGGCCTCCCGGCGGAAGCAAGAGGAGAACCCGGCGTACCGCCGCGGCAGGCTGGCCTCGGCCAGGATCTCGTCCGAGTGGTAGGCCGCCAGCGGCACCTCCGAGGTGCCCACCAGGAACAGGTCCTCCTCGGCGAGGCGGTAGACCTCGCTCGCATGCTCGCCCAGGAAGCCGGTGCCTTCCATGGCGGCCGGCTTCACCAGGGCCGGCGCGATCACCGGCACGAACCCGGCCTCGACGGCCTGCGCCATCGCCAGGTTGATCAGCGCCAGTTCGAGCAGCGCGCCCGGCCCGGTGAGGAAGTAGAACCGCGCGCCGGAGACCTTGGCGCCTCGCTCGGTGTCGATGGCGCCGAGCAGCGTCCCGAGCTCGAGGTGATCACGCGGCTGCCAGCCGTCGAACTCCGGCAGTTCACCGTGTGTTTCCAGGACGACGAAGTCGTCCTCGCCGCCCTCCGGGACGCCCTCGACCACCAGGTTCGGAATAGCCAGATGCGCCTCCCGCAGGGCGGCATCGGCCGCCGTCGCCTCGGCGTCCGCCGCCTTGACGGCAGCCGCCAGCTCGGCCGAGCCGGCCAGCAGGGCCGCGCGCTCATCGCCCTTGGCCTTGGCGACGGACTTGCCGGTCGACTTCTGCTCGGCACGCAGCTGGTCGAAGCGGGTTGCCGCGGCCCGGCGGCGCTCGTCCGCGGCGAGCAGGGCATCCACCAGGGACTCATCGGCGCCGCGGGCACGCTGGGAAGCTCGCACCCGGTCAGGGTCGTTGCGCAACAGCCGGAGGTCGATCACCTCTTGAGATTACTGCCGCCGACCGCAACGGTCGGGGAGCAGTGCACAGTGGAGCGGGCAATCGGCCGGAAAGATTGAAGGGAACGCCATGCGCAGTGAGCTGTTCGGAGCCAACCTCGAGTCGTCCGCCACCGAGGGGATGGCCCTGCAGAACCCCCGGCTACTCAAGGTCGCGCTGAACGGCGAGGTGATGGCCCGGCAAGGGTCCATGGTCGCCTACCAGGGACAGATCGACTTCGCATTCCAGGGCGGCGGGATCGGACGCATGCTGAAGAAGGCGCTCACGGGCGAGGGCGTGCCGCTGATGCGCTGTACGGGTCGAGGAGACCTGTTCCTGGCCGACGACGCCGCCGAGATCCACCTGATCGATCTCGACGGCGACTCGGTCACGGTCAACGGACGCAATGTGCTTGCCTTCGAGCCGGGCATGGAGTGGGACATCCGCCGGGTGGAAGGCGCATCGATGTTCTCCGGCGGACTTTTCAATACCGTTTTCACCGGTCGCGGGCGCCTGGCGGTCAGCGCGCACGGCACGCCCGTGGTGCTCAACGTGGCCGAGGCGCCGACTTTCGTCGACCTGCAATCCGCCATCGCCTGGTCATCGAACCTGCAGACGGCGGTGCGCCGAACCGCCGGGGCGGGGGCCCTGGTCGGACGGGGCAGCGGTGAGGCGTTCCAACTCGCGCTCAGCGGGCAAGGGTTCGTCGTGGTCCAGGCAAGTGAGGGCCCGACCGTTCCGCCGCACAGCCACGGCAGCTGAACCGCGCACCCACCCGGAGCCCGGACAGCACCCGCCGGAGGCAGCACCCGCCGGAGCCAGCAACCGTTCCCTGACCCGGACCCGAGGCAGTCATGACGTCACACGCAACGGCGATCGCCATCTGGACCCTGTTCTCCGCGACGCTGACCGTGTGGTCCTGGCGACAGTGGCGCACGGGCGGTCGGGGACAACGGCCCCTGCACGACCGCGCGATGGCGCTCGGCGCTCTGCTGATCTTCGGTGGCATGGTCCTGGCGCCGGCCGCTCTGCTCCTGCGCCTACCCGGTGGGCCCATGTTGGCGGCCGTCCCGATCGCGATCGGCATGGTCACCATCAGCTGCGCCGGCCCGGTCTTCCGGACGCTCGACCGGCACCGCAGCAACACCATCCGGCGGCAGCTCGGGCTCGACGGGCCCTGAACTCGAGGGGCACTGAGCCTGCCCCGCAGGGCGGCGCTGGCCTGCGCTGTCCGGCCACCGTTGCGCGCAACCCCAAGCCTGGTGGGCCGCTACGGGGTTCCGCTGCGGAGTCGGTCCAGCCAGTCGCGGGCAGCCGCGAAGTCTTCCTCCGTGGTTCCCGGCCGCACGACGGTCGGCTGATAGTCGGCCCGCGGATAGGAGCCGAGGAACCTGACGTCGGCGCACACCCGACGCAGCGCGGAAAGCGCCTCGCCGACCCGGGCCTCCGCGACCGAGCCTTCACAGTCCACGGAGAAGTAGTACCGACCGAGGCCCGAGCCCGTCGGCCGGGACTCGATGCGGGTCAGGTTCACCCCCCGGACGGCGAACTCGGTGAGCAGCTCGAGCAGCGCTCCCGGGTGGTCGTCGGCGATGTAGGCCACGACGGTCGTACGGTCCGCGCCGGTCGCCGGCGGAGGGGGCCCCGGAGGCGTGACGAGCAAGAACCGGGTGACCGCGTCCGCCGCACTGCCCAGTCCGGAGGCCAGCACCTGCAGCCCGTACCGCTGCGCCGCCAGCGGTGCGGCGATGGCCGCGGTGCCCTCCGGTGATCTGCCGTCCGCTATCGCGGCCGCTGCCGCTGCCGTCGAGGGGGCGAGCTCCACGGCGGCGTCCGGCAGGTTCTGGCGCAGCCACTGCCGGCACTGCGCTTCGGCGTGCGGATGCGTCGACACCGTGCGGACGTCGCTCAGAGCCGTGCCGGGACGGGTCATCAAGACGAAGGTCACGGGCAGCAGGATCTCGCCGCGGATGTGCAGGAGCTCGCCGGTGGCCAGCTCGTCCAGCGTGGTGGCGACCGAGCCCTCGACGCTGTTCTCCAGCGGAACCACGGCCGCGGACGCGGCACCCGCCCGAACGGCGTCCAGCGCAGCGGGGACGGTCGTGCACGGCATCAGCTCGGCGTCCGCCGCCTCCGCCAGCGTGCGCACCGCCGCCTCGGTGAACGTGCCGGCCGGCCCCAGGTAGGCGTAGCGCCGCGCAGCACCGTTCGGGGAAGCCATGACCGGAGCGTACGGTGGCCGGCTCCTGCGGCTCGATCGCCCACCGGGCTGGGGTTCGCCACCATCGACACCGCCCGGGCGGTGCGGACCGGGGACCCCGAGGTCGTCCTTGCCGGGAGGGGGGCGAAAAACGGTTGGTCACCAGGGGCCGGCCACGTCACCCACCTAGGCAGTGGAGGTGACCCCGTGCTCCACGAGATAAACACACTGTCCGAACGCGCCCACACCGCCTATCGCACCGCGACCGCAGCCACCACCGAAGCCCAGAACGCCATCGCCACTCTGATCCGCGACCTCGACGCTCTCGCCCTCCGGGCCGGCACCACACCCGCCCGGCGCGCATCAGCCACCGTGGCCCGGTCCCGGGCGTTCGCCGCGTCGCCCCGGCCATGCTCGCGGCGGCCGTCCATCGTCAGCGTCGTTACACCGGCTTCGCCGAGGCGTGCGAGCAGCTCGGCAAGGCAGGCCTGGCGGGCCTGCTCCTGACCACCCGGCGCAACAGCAGCCCTAACGGTCATCACCGACCGCACACCCTCGGCGGCGGGGATGAACTGCGTCATCACCGAGATCCGGTCCACCCTCGACTGCGCCGTGTGGAAGTAGTGCCGGCCGGTGCGAGCGTCGAAACCAGCGCGCTCGTTCAGCCCCGCCGCCAGCTCCCGCGCAGGGCGCGGATCGACCACAGCGGCCGTCAACTGTAAAGCCGGCCATCAGCTGACACCGACTCGTCGGCGGCGTGCGGGGTGCGGTTGTTGGTCTTCTCGATGTCGCGCCGCAGCTCGGTCGGGTCGGGGGACGGTGGTGCGGTCAGTCGGTCCGTGTCCCGGCGTTGCTGGTGTGCGCAGGGACGGGCGGGCAGCACTCGTTATCGGCGGGTCCGCTGCTCTGTCGCGACCGGAGCGCCGCAGCCGTGACAAGCGCGGCGACAACGACCACGACGGCGCCTGCGGCGGCCGCGACGGTGCTGGTGTGGCCTTCCAGCCATTGGGTCGCATTGCCGGCGAGCGCGCCTCCGCCCCGGCTCAATGCGGTCCCGTCGCGCTGGCCGGCGAGCTGCGGCACCCAGTACGCGATCAAGTACAGCCCGGACAAGACGAGAAAAGCGCCGGAGACCCGACCGGCGAACGGCAGTGCGCGGCGCACGACCCGGGCGAGCGCGCCGCTGGCCAGCGCGGCGGACACGGTCAACAGCACCAGGACGCTCGCCGCACCGGCGGCGTAGGCCGCGAACACCGCGAGGACCGCGACGACGTCGGCCGCGGCCAGGGCCTGGCCGACAACCGCCAGCAGCACCGCGACGGTGCACGACAGGCTTGCCAGGGCGTACGCCGCGCCGAACGCCATGAGGCCGCGCGCGCCTTTACCGTCACCCGCCAGGCCGTTCGCGTTCACCGTGATCCCGATCTTGCGGCCGGCGAGCAGCAGGACGCCGAGCACGGTTAGTCCGGCGCCTACGGCGACGGCAGCCCATGGCACCGCGCCGATGATGAGCCGCAGCCCGGCGGCGAGCAGCAGCCCGGCGACGGTGAACACCGCGGCAAAGCCCACGGAGACCGCCGCGCCCGCGCCGAGGCCACGGGCCAGGCGAGCGGTCAGCGATGAAGGCGCCGTACCGGCTTCAGCCCCGAGGTAATAGGCCAGGAACGCCGGGAGTACGGCAAACCCGCAGGGGTTCACCGTCGACAGGGCGCCTGCGGCGAAGGCGAACGCGACCGCGCTGGACACAGCCGGCCTTGCCGTCAGACCTGCACGCCGGCGCGGCGCAGGCCGTCGCTCAGCTGGGCAAAGGTGCTCGGCACGGAGTCGCGGTACACAACCTTGCCCGATCCGTCGGTGATGACGGTGACGTCGAGCGACGCGACCTCGTAAGCGGCTCGCATGGCGCCGGTCTCGTCGTGCACGACGGGGTACTCAGGACTGCCGGCAGCGGACATGAACTCGCCGATCGTCTGCGGGGTGTCGCCAGGGTCGATGCTCACGGCGACGATGTTCACCGCGTCGCCGTGCTTGCGCTGCAGCTGCCCTAGGGCGGTCGCCTCGGGGATGCAGCTGCCGCACCAGCCGGCGAAGAAGAACACGACCGACGGGCGGCCAGCCGGGATCCGGACCTGCCCACCGTCGAGGGCGCCCGCCGTCACCGCCGGCGCGGCGGCGCCGACGTCGGCGCCCGATCCGGACACCTCCACAGCAACGGCAGCGGCGGGACCGACCGCGGGGTCCTGCGCGTTGCGCGTTGCGACGGCACCCAGGAGAGCCATTGCGACGACCGCGGCGGCGGCGACGGCGAGCGCCCGCGTGCGTCGACCGCGGGCGTGGTCGACGCGCGGCCCGTTCACCGACGCCCGCCTGTCAGCAGGCGGGCGTCGTCGGGCTGCACGGCGCAGCAGTCACTGCCGGCTGTTCCAGCGGCGCGTCGGGCGCGGACCGCGAGCAGGACGG
>JALYNC010000051.1 GCA_030773415.1 Actinomycetota bacterium | reverse complement strand
GGCGGCGGGCGGCCGCGCGCGTGGCGAGCGACCGGCCCGTGCCGCTGGGGGCGAGCGCGCTGAGCGGCCGGAGCGGGGTGCGCGGACTGAGCGGCCGGAACGTCCGGCAAGACCGCCGCGCGTCGCGCAGACGGCCACGGGCGAGGCCGGAATTCCGTCTGCCGAGCCGTCCTTGCCGCAGCCCGGGGACTCGGTCGCCGCCGACGTTCCGCCGGAGGTGGCGCAGGGAGCGCAGGGGGACGCCGCCACTGCGGGAGTGCCGGACAGTGTGCCGAGCAACGTACCGGCGGACCGGCCGCACGACGCGCCCGCAGACCGCCCTCGCGACGTGGCGCCCGCAGCGCCCGACGACCCCGGCGAACTCCCGCCGGGCCGGCGGAGCGACTCGTGACCGAACCACACATGCTGTCCGCGGCGGGCCCGGGAGTGTTCCCGCCGACGGGTCCGGAGCTGGTCTTCCTCGCCCTGTCGATCGTGACGGCTGGTTGCGGGGTGCTGGTGGTCACCTCGCGCAACGTCATCCACGCCGCGCTGTGGCTCGTGGTGGCACTCGGTGCGCTGGCGGGGTGCTACCTGATGCTGACCGCGGAGTTCGTCGCCTGGGTGCAGGTGCTGATCTACGTCGGTGCCGTGGTCGTGCTGCTGCTGTTCGGGGCGATGCTGACCCGCGCCCCGATCGGGCCGACGCCCGACGTGGACAGCGGCAACCGCTGGGCCGCGGCGGCAGTGGGCCTGGCGACCACCGGCCTGCTCGCGGGCCTGCTGCTGAACGCGTTCTCCAGCGCCTACATCGATCTGGATCAGCCGTCCGGGAACGGTGAGCGCACCGGGGGTGCGATCTTCCGGTACTACGTGCTGCCGTTCGAGGTGGCGTCCGTCCTGCTGCTAGCGGCGCTGGTTGGCGCCATCGTGCTCTCCCGGCGTGACATCGGGGGCGGCCCGGACGGCGCCGCCGCCCCCGTCGGCGCAGCCAACGGGGACGTCAGTGGCGCACGTACCGGCGGTCCGGCCGAGGCGGGGGACCGCTGAGGTGCACCTGATCTACCCGCTGCTGCTCAGCGCCGTCCTGTTCGGGCTGGGGGTCTACGGCCTGCTCGCCCGGCGCAACGCCGTCCTGGTGCTGATGGCGCTGGAGCTCATGCTGAACGCCGGCAACCTGAATCTGATCGCCTTCGGCGCCTACCTGCGGGACTCGTTGTTCGGCGGGCAGGTCTTCGCACTGTTCGTGATCGTTATCGCCGCCGCCGAGGTGGGGATCGGGCTGGCGATCGTGCTGCTGGTGTACCGGAACCGGGAGACGATCGGCATCGACCAGCTCCGAGCGCTGACCGAGACGCCGGTCGAGCGGGTCCGGCAGTGACCAGCTTCGCCTGGCTGATTCCGGCGCTGCCGTTGCTGGCCTCGCTGACCGGAATCTTCGGTGCCCGCCGGCTCCCCGGCGGGGCGCGCACGGTCGCCGTCGGGGGCACCGCGATCGCGGCGGCGCTGTCGCTGGCGCTGGCGGTGGAGGTACTGCGCGATCCCGGCCGGGTGCGGGAGACGAGCATGCTGCTCACCCCCACCGGCGGCATCGACATCACGGTCGGCACCCGGGTCGACGGCCTGTCAGCGCTGGTCACGGTGATGGTGTGCGTCGTCGCCCTGCTGGTGCAGATCTACTCCACGGGCTACCTCGCCGACGACCCGCGGTACCCGACGTACGCGGCGATCGTGTCGCTGTTCACCGGGGCCATGCTGCTCGTGGTGCTGGCCTCAGACCTGCTGCAGCTGCTCGTCGGCTGGGAGGTGATGGGCGTCTGCTCCTACTTCCTGATCGGTCACTACTTCACCGAGCCGCACGCCACAGCCGCCGCCACCAAGGCTTTCCTGATGACGCGCCTCGGCGATGTCGGTTTCCTGTTCGGCATCTTCACGCTCGGGGTGGGCGCGGGCTCCTTTCGGATCTCCGACGTGCTGGCTGCCGCCCCCGAGCTCGACACCGCGGTAGTCGTCGCCGGCACGCTGCTGCTGATCTGCGGGGTGGCCGGCAAGAGCGCGCAGTTCCCGCTGCACACCTGGCTGCCGGACGCGATGGCCGGTCCCACCCCCATCTCTGCGCTCATCCACGCGGCCACCATGGTCGCCGCGGGTGTCTACGTGGTGGCGCTGCTCTACCCGGTCTTTCTGCTCTCCCGGTTGAGCATGGACGTGCTGGGCGTCCTCGCCGCGATCACCATGGTGCTCGGTGCCCTCGCCGCCCTGACCCAGCGTGACATCAAGCGGGTGCTCGCCTACTCCACCGTCAGCCAGCTGGCCTACATGCTCGGCGGTCTGGCGGTCGGCGGCTATGCCGCGGGCCTGTTCCACCTGCTGACGCACGCCGCCTTCAAAGCGCTGCTCTTCCTCGCCGCCGGCGCGGTGATCTATCGCATCGGCTCCAACTACTTCGAGGACATGGGCGCGCTGCGCAAGGCGATGCCGATCACCTTCCTGACGATGACCATCGGATTGGCGGCGCTGGCCGGCCTACCGCCCTTCGCCGGGTTCTTCAGCAAGGACGCCGTGCTCGGCTCGGCGTACGAGGTGGCGACCGGGCATGCGCTGGCCGTCCTCGACCGCCCGGTGGCGGTGCTGGTGCTGGCGTGCGGCCTGGTGACAGTGCTGCTGACCGGCGCGTACGTCGCCCGCCTGTGGCTGCTGACGTTCTTCGGCGCCGGCTCGGCCGCCGCCGCGTCGGCCCGCGAGGTCCCCGCGGCCATGCGCGTGCCGCTGCTCGTGCTGGCCCTGCCGTCGGCGCTGCTCGGCCTCGCCGCGTTGTCCCACACCGCGGTGGCCTGGCTGCCCACTCCGGAGATCGGCTGGTTCGGATACTCGGCGGCCGGCGAGATAGAGCCGCCCCCATTCGGCCACGTGGCGCCGGACCCGGCGACGGCCGTCGCCACCTCGGTGTTGTCCCTCGCCGGCATCGCGGGGATGTACCTGGCCTGGCGCCGCCAGCCCACCCGGGACCCGGCCCTGCTGCTCGGCCCGCTGCGCGCCCCGTTCGACCGGGCGTTCTACGTCGACGACGTGTACGACGCCGCTGTCGTCCGGCCGACGCCGGCCCTGGCGCGGACCGTGCTTGCCGTCGACGACCGGGCCGTGGACGGCACGGTCAACGGCTCCGCATCCGGAGCCGGGCGGCTCGGGGGAGCCCTGCGCCGCCTGCAGAACGGCAACGTGCAGGGCTACGCCACCGGGGTCGTCGTCGGCGCGGTGCTGCTCGCGGCGGGGGCGGCGGTGTTCTCGTGATCCTGGTGGCGCTGCTCGCCCTGCCGCTGGCCGGGTGCCTGCTGACCGGATCCGGACTGGTGCCCGACCGGCTCGCCCGTCCGGTCGGCGTCGCCGTGACGGCGGCGACGTTCGCGCTCACCGTCGTGCTGCTGGCGGTGTTCGACTACGGACGGGTGGCTCCGCAGCTCGGAGTCGACCTGCCCTGGGTGCCGGCGCTGGATCTGCGCTTCGTGCTGGGTGTGGACGGCATCTCGTTGCCGCTAGTCGTCCTCACCGCCCTGCTGACCTTCCTGTGCGCGATCTACAGCCTCAAGTCGCTGCCTGACCCGGGCCGGCCAGCGGCGTTCGTGTCGATGATGCTGCTGCTCGAGGTCGGCATGCTGGGCACGTTCGTGGCGCTCGACCTGCTGGTCTTCTTCGTGTTCTTCGAGGTCGTCCTCGTTCCGATGTACTTCCTCATCGCGGTGTGGGGTGGCGGGCGGCGGCAGTACGCCGCCACCAAGTTCATCCTCTACACCCTGCTCGGCTCGGTCCTGATGCTGCTGTCGTTCCTGGGCATCCACGCCGAGACCGGCACGTTCGACATGCTCGCCCTGGCGGCAGCGGCCGGCGAGGGCATTCCGGCGCCGGTGCAGGTGCTGCTGTTCCTCGGACTGTTCCTCGGCTTCGCGATCAAGACGCCCATGTGGCCGCTGCACAGCTGGCTACCGGACGCCCACACCGAGGCGCCCACCGTCGGATCGGTGCTGCTGGCCGGTGTGCTGCTCAAGATGGGCACGTACGGCCTGGTGCGGATCGCCCTGCCAGTGCTTCCCGACGGAGCCCACGCCTTCGCCCCGGCGCTGGGCGTGCTCGCCGTGGTCGGCATCCTCTACGGCTCGCTGTGCTGCCTGGCGCAGCACGACCTCAAACGGCTCATCGCCTACTCCAGCGTGGGGCACATGGGCTTCGTCCTGCTCGGTATCGCCACCCTCACCCCGGTTGGCATCAACGCGGCCCTGTTCGGCAACATCGCCCACGGGGCGATCACCGGCCTGCTGTTCTTCCTGGTAGGGGCGCTGAAGGACCGGTACCACACGCAGGACATCCGCGAGATCGGTGGCGGCGTCCTGGCCAAGAGCCCCTACCTGGGCGGGCTGGTGGCGGCGACGGCCATCGGCAGTCTCGGGCTCCCCGGCCTGGCCGGCTTCTGGGGCGAGATGCTCGCGCTGCTGGCGGCGTTTTCACCGGCTGACGGGCTCAATCGGCCGCTGTTCCTGGTGCTGATGGTGCTGGCCGGGCTTGGCACGGTTCTCACAGCTGCCTACCTGCTCGTCATGGTCCGCCGGGTGGTCTTCGGCGGGGTGCCGGAGCGCTGGCGAACCGCTCGCTTCGCCGACGTGACCGCGCTGGAGCTGGCCGCCTGGACGCCGCTGCTGGCGCTGATGGCCGTCCTCGGCGTCTACCCCCGGCTGGTGCTCGGTCTCACCGACGGCGCCGTCCGCGCGCTGTTCGGAGGGCCGTGACCGCCATGCCGTTCGCGCAGTCCGTCGACTTCGTCGCCATCGCCCCGCCCCTGCTGGTGCTGCTCACCGCGGTCGCGGTCCTGCTCGCCGATCTGTTCGCGTCCCGTGCCCGCCGGAACGTCGGCCCGGCCATCGCCGTGGCCGGCCTGTTCGCCGCGGGCGCGGTGGCCGCCGCGATGGCGGCCGGCGCTCTCTCGCCGACAGGAACGAGCGCATCCGCCGCCGGCCCGCGCCGGACGTTCTGCATCCCGGATGCCGGCTGCTCGTACGTGGCGGACGACTTCGCGCTGCTGTTGCAGGCGCTGCTCGCACTGTCGGCAGCGGTCGTCGTGCTGATGGCCCAGCCTGCGGTGCGCGAGCAACGGCTCCCGACCGGTGAGTTCCACTTCCTGCTGCTGTCCTCCGTCACCGGCATGCTGCTGCTGCCCGCCAGCCGTGACCTGCTGATGCTGCTGCTGGCGCTCGAGGTGGTCTCGATCCCGGGGTTCGTGCTGGCCGGACTGCGGCGCACCGACCCCCGTTCCAGCGAATCGGCGCTCAAGTTCTTCCTGGTCTCGGTGCTGTCCGTGGCTGTGATGCTGTACGGGATGTCGCTGGTCTACGGGCTCACGGGCACGCTGGAGCTGACCGGGATTGCCGCGGCGCTCGAGCAGCCCGGAACCCGGCTGCCGCTGACCGGTGCGGCCGTGACGTTGGTGCTCGTCGGCTTCGCCTTCAAGATCTCGGCTGTGCCGTTCCACTTCTGGGCGCCGGACACCTACGCCGGAGCTCCGCTGCCCATCGCGGCCTTCCTGTCGACCGCGTCCAAGGCAGCCGGGTTCGCCGGCCTGCTTACGGTGCTGTTCATCGCGTTCCGGCCGTACGCCGACGTCTGGGGGCCGGTGCTCGCGGTGCTCGCGGTGGCCAGCATGACTCTCGGCAACCTCGTCGCGCTGCGCCAGCAGTCGGTGGTGCGGCTGCTCGCCTGGTCGTCCGTGGCTCAGGCCGGCTACATGCTGGTGCCGCTTGGTGCGATCACCGACGCGACCTCCGACCCGGAGATGGACGCTGCCCTGGCGGCGACCCTGGCCTATCTGGGCATCTATGCCGCGATGAATCTCGGGGCGTTCGCCTGCGTGGTGGCGGTCGGGCGGCGTCGGCCACGCAATGCCCTGGAGGACTACCGGGGCCTCGCCCGTACCTCGCCGCTGCTCGCCGTCGTACTGGCGCTGTTCCTTGCCGCCCTTGCCGGACTGCCTCCCGGCCTGGCAGGGCTGTTCGCCAAGGTGGTGGTGTTCAACGCGGCGGTCGACGCCGGAGCCGGGTGGCTGGCGGTCATCATGGCGTTAAACACCGTGATCGCGCTGTTCTACTACCTGCGCCTCGCTGCCGTGCTGTTCGTCGGACGGGATGAGGCTGCCGGTGTTCCGGCCGCCCCGGACGGCAGGACGTCCGCGTGGCCCGCCCTGCCGACAGCGCTGACCGGTGCCATCGCGGTGACCGCGGCCGTCACGGTGGTTCTTAGCGTCGCGCCGCAGCTGCTGCTGCAGCTCGCGCCATTGGCGACGCTGGCTCGGTGATGGTGCGGGCCGGTGCGCGGGCCCGCGTCCTGACAACGGCGGCGCGGCTGCACTGCGGTGCCCGACGTGACTGACCACTGACCAGTCGATGCACGTGTCGCCGACCGCGGACGATCCCGACGTGGGCGCCCACGCGGTAGCGGTGCTGCCCGATGGGCGGGTGGTCAGCACCTGGGAAGACGGCGGCGTGCGGGTATGGGATCCGGCGGCCCGCGGCTCGGACCCGCTCGAGCTGGGTCGTCATGACGGCGAGGCGCTGGCGTTGGCGGTGTTGCCGGACGGGCGGGTGGTCAGCGGCGGAACGGACGGGCGGCTCCTGGTCTGGGATCCGGCCGCGCCGGGGTCCGGCCCGCTGGAGCTGGCCCGCTGGAGCTGGCCCGGCACGACGGTGAGGTGTCGGCGGTGGCGGTGCTGCCGGACGGGCGAGTGGTCAGCGGCTGGGAGGAATGGCCACGGGGGACTGCCGGGCGACTGCGGTTGTTGGACCCGGCGGCGCCGGGCTCCGGCCCGCTCGAGGTGGGCAGATCCGGCGACGGCGCGGTTCAGGCGGTGGCCGTGCTGCCGGACGGGCGCGTGGTCAGCGGCTGGGGTGAGGGGCTGCCAGGAACCGAGGGGCGGGTGCGGGTGTGGGATCCGGCGAAGCCGGATTCCGGTCTGCTGGAGCTGGGCGGTCATGGCGGTGCGGCTCGCGCGGTGGCGGTGTTGCCGGACGGGCGGGTGGTCAGCGGCGGAGTTGACGGCCGGATCGTGGTGTGGGACCTGTCCGCGCCCGATGCGCTGCCGCAAGAGATCGGCATGGAGAACGACTCGGTGCACGCGGTGGCAGTGCTGCCGGACGGGCGGGTGGTCAGCGGTGGCTGGGACGGGCGGGTGCGGGTGTGGAACCGCGCGGTGCCTGACACCGTCCCGGTCAAGCTAGGTCGCCACGCCTGGGGGGTTGCGACGCTGGCCGTGCTTTCGGACGGGCGGGTTGTCAGCAGTGGCGGCGACGGTCGCCTGGCTGTGTGGAACCCGGCTACTGCGGGTGCCGACCCGTTGGAGCGGGTGCTGGCGCTGGCGGTGCTGCCGGACGGGCGGGTGGTCAGCGGTGGCGGTGACGGTTTGGTGCGGCTCTGGGACCCGGCGTTTCCCGACGCCGGAAGGCTGGAACTTGGCCGGCACGATGGGGCGGCGGAGGCGGTGGCGGTGCTGCAGGACGAGCGGGTCGTCAGCGGTTGGGAGGGCGGGCGGGTCGTCGTGTGGGATCCGGCAACGCCGGGTTCGGGCGCGCTGGAGCTGGGGCGGCACGACGGCGGGGCGTTCGCGGTGGCGGTGTTACCGGACGGGCGGGTGGTCAGCGGCGGTGCTGACGACGGGCTGATCCGGGTGTGGTGCACAGCCGGGCCCTGCGGCGAGCCGGCCCCCCTGGGCCACCACGGCTGCGGGGTCGGGGCCTTGGCGGTGTTGCCGGACGGACGGGTTGTCAGCGGCGGGGGTGACGGGTGGGTGGTGATCTGGCATCCCCGGGCCCCTGGGGCGGACCCGCTGGAGCTGGGTGTTCACCCCGGCTGCGACGAGGAGCACTACGGCGACGTCACGGCGGTAGTGGTGCTCCTGGACGGGCGGGTGGTCAGCTGCCGGCATGACGGCCGGGTGGCGGTGTGGGATCCGGCCGCACCGGATGCCGACCCGGTGGAGCTGGGCATTGAGGACGACGCAGTGTGGGCGGTGGCGGTGCTGGCGGACGGGCGGCTGCTCATGATCACCGCGGAGGGGCTGGTGCGGCTGTGGGACCCGGCGGCGCCGGGCACCGGCCCGCTCGAGGTGGGCACCGACCCCGACGGCGTGCAGGCGGTGGCTGTCCTGCCAGACGGGCGGGTGGTCAGTGGTGGCGCCGCCGGACGGGTGCGGCTGTGGGACCCGACGGCACCAGGCGCCGGCGCGGTGCTGATGAGCGGCCATCACCCTGCTAGCGGCCGGCAGCTGTCGCGTTGCCCCGGTTGCTTCACCTGCACGGACGTAGGGAACGGGCCCACCGGGGACGACGTTGTAGGAAGTGCAGCGGCCCGGGGGGTGTAGCCGCTCCCGAAAGTTAGTCCGGCCGTCCGAAGGAGCTCGGTGCACCGTCAGTACAACGGGCTGAAGACCGCAGCGCTGCTCGGTCTGCTCTCGGCCCTCATCCTGTTGGTCGGCAGCGCATTCGGCCGTGGCGGCCTCGTGATCGCCGCCGGAGTCGCCCTGGCCATCAACGGCATCAGCTTTTTCTACAGCGACAAGATCGCGCTGCGATCCATGCGCGCGCGACCAGTGAGTGAGTTCGAGCAGCCGGTCATGTACCGGATCGTTCGCGAGCTGGCCAATTCGGCCCGCCAGCCGATGCCACGGCTGTACATCAGCCCCACCAACCAGCCGAACGCGTTTGCCACCGGACGCAACCCGCGTAACGCCGCCGTCTGCTGCACCGAAGGCATCCTGGCGCTGCTCGACGAGCGCGAGCTGCGGGGTGTGCTGGGGCACGAGCTGGCGCACGTCTACAACCGGGACATCCTGATTTCGTCGGTGGCGGGCGCTCTCGCGAGCGTCATCATGACGCTCGCGCAGCTGGCCTGGTTCCTGCCGATCGGCCGCAGCGACGACGACGAGGGCGGCAGCCCGTTCGGTGGACTGCTGCTGCTGATCCTCGGTCCGCTCGCCGCATCCGTGATCCAGATGTCGATCAGCCGGGCCCGCGAGTACCAGGCCGACGCCTCCGGCGCGCAGGTGACCGGCGACCCGCTGGCGCTGGCCAGCGCGCTGCACAAGCTGCACGTCGGCACATCGGCGCTGCCGCTGCCGCCGGACAACCGGCTGATGGCGAGCAGTCACCTGATGATCGCCAGCCCGTTCCGTGGCGGTGGCCTGACGTCGATGTTCTCCACCCACCCCCCGATGGAGGAGCGCATCCGCCGGCTGCGGGAGATGGCGGGCCGGTACTGAGGCCGGCTGCGGGCCCTGGAGAGGGGGCCCGTGCCGTCGGTAACTGGCGGGCCGGGGAGCTAGCGGTAGTTGACGAACTGCAACGGCACGTCGAGGTCCTCGGACTTCAGCATGGCGATCACGGCCTGCAGGTCGTCGCGCTTCTTGCCGGAGACCCGTAGCTGATCACCCTGGATCTGCGCCTGGACGCCCTTGGGGCCGTCCGTCCGGATCTTCTTGGCGATCTTCTTCGCCTGCTCGTCCGAGATGCCTTCCTGGATGCGCACGACGAGACGCGAGCTGCCCCCCGCGGCCGGTTCGGGGTCGTCGTGGTCGAGCGTCTTGAGCGACACCGAGCGCTTGATCAGCTTCTCCTGAAACACCTCCAGGATGGCCTTCACCCGCTCGTCGCTGTTGGCCCGGATCTCCACGGCCTCACCGGACCAGGCGATGGACGCACCGACGCCCTTGAAGTCGTAACGGTTGGCCACCTCCTTGGACGCCTGATTGAGCGCGTTGTCGACCTCCTGCCGATCAACCTTGCTCACCACGTCGAAGGACGGGTCCGCCACGATCGCCTCCTGCCGGTTGGGGACGCTGACAGCCATCGGCTATTCTTCGGGCACCTGGCAGGTTGCCCGAGTGGCCAAAGGGAGCGGACTGTAAATCCGCCGGCTCAGCCTACGATGGTTCGAACCCATCACCTGCCACCGCCTGCAGACCGGCCTCTGTCCGTCCCTCTCTCACTGCAGTGAGAGAGGGACGGACGGAGGCCGGTGGCATGTCCGCCCTATGGCAACTGCCGTCCCCGGGGCCCCGCTCACCGCCGGGCGGCCGTTGGGCACCCGCTCGGCGCGACACTCTGGCGCGCAGGACCGGCCCGCATACCCTGAACGGCGGTAAGCCAAACCGACCTCGCCCGCCGATAACTCTCCTGTCGGTCACGATCGAAGACAGGAAGGTTTGTGTATGTCGAACTCCCTCACCCTGATGTCTGCCCGCCGCGTTGTGGCGCTGGCTGCGGCCGCCGCCGCGGCTTCCGCGGTGCTGGTCACCGCTGGCTACGCCGGCAGTGACTCGGGCTCGCCGCTCGGCGGCCGCACGTGGAGCAAGACCCCGGCATCGGTCGACGTTGTCGCCGGACGGACCTGGAGCACGAACCCGCTGAAGAGCGACACCCGCTCGGCCACCGGCCGGACCTGGAGCTAGTTCAGCGCTCGGGCAGGGGCCCGGCAGGGGGGGACGACCACAGGTGTCCGCCTCGCGCCGGGTCGCTGCCGTTTCCGGCCGAAGCCGTCGGCTAGACTGCCCAAGGCGCGTCGGGGACCACTCCGCGTGCTGGCCCCCTTAGCTCAGTCGGCAGAGCGTCTCCATGGTAAGGAGAAGGTCTACGGTTCGATTCCGTAAGGGGGCTCCATGGCCCGGCTCCGCCGGTCCAGGCGCGGCGGTGTAGCTCAGCCTGGCAGAGCAAACGACTCATAATCGTTGTGTCGCCGGTTCAAGTCCGGCCACCGCTACTCCCGGCCCTCCGGGCCCTGCGTTACGCTGTGTGCGGCTGCCTGCGGGCAGTCGTGCAGCGTCCGCGAGACTGCACCTCCGTTCGGCTCGAAAGCAATCAAGGAAAGAGGCACTCCGCCGTGGCAGCCACCGACGTCCGCCCCAAGATCACCATGGCATGCGTGGAGTGCAAGAACCGGAACTACATCACCAGGAAGAACCGGCGCAACGACCCGGACCGGATCGAGCTGAAGAAGTTCTGCCCGACCTGCCGTCAGCACACCGCGCACCGCGAGACCCGCTGACCGTCCGCGCCCCGCAAGCACGGCCGTCCCGCTTGGCGGGGCGGCCTTCTGCTTGTGCTGCCCCGTCGAGCAGCAGCCTCCGGCGCCGCCTGCGTTCATCGTCCACTCGCCCCGAACGCTGACGCCCGCCGGCCCGCCGGCGCTGGCGTCCTCTTGGTCTCGGGGCGCTAACGTCCACCAGTCACCATCGCTCGAGCGGGAGCCGCCCATGCCGATCAACCGGGAGTTCGTCGGGCGGAGCTTTCCGCCCGCCGAGCCGTACGACGTGAGCCGGCCCAAGATCGCCGAGTTCGCCGACGCCATTGGTGACCCCAGCCCCGTGTACCGCGACCCGCGAGCGGCGGGCTGCCTGGGCTATTCCGACGTCATCGCCCCGCCGACCTTCGCCATTCTCGTCACACTCGGCGCGGCGCACCGCGCCGTCACCGACCCCGAGCTCGGTGTCGACTGGAGCCGGGTGGTCCACGCGTCACAGGACTTCTCCCATCGCCGCCCCATTACGGCGGGGGACCGGCTGGTCGGGACCGCCACCATCGAGCAGATCCGCTCCGTCGGCCGCAACGAGACGATCACCGTCCGGACCGACGTGCACACCACGGACGGCGAGCCGGTGTGCGCTGGAGTCACCGCCCTGCTGGTGCGCGGACCCGAGGAGCAGGCACAGTGACTGAGACAGTGAGCGGGACCGAAAGCGCGACGACGGTGCGCTACAGCTCGGTGGCGGCGGGGGACGAGCTGCCGGCGCAGACCTTGCCTGTTCGGCGAGTGGATCTGATTCGCTACTGCGGCGCGTCCGGGGACTTCAACGACATCCACTGGAGCGACCGGGTGGCGCGCGAAGTGGGCCTGCCGGGGGTGATCGCGCACGGCATGTTCACCATGGCCGAGGCGGCCCGGGTGGTCACGGACTGGTGCGGCGACCCGGGAGCCGTCGTCAGCTACTCCGTGCGGTTCTCGTCCATGGTGGTCGTGCCGGACGACGACAAGGGAGCCACCATCGAGGTCACCGGCGTCGTCACCGACAAACTCGAGGACAGCACGGTGCTCGTGACGCTCACCGCCCGCTCCGCCGGCTCCAAGGTGCTCACGCAGGCGAAGGCCGTCGTCCGCCTGCCTGCCTGAAATACGCCGTCCAGGTTTACGCGGTCAGGTTGACGCCGTCCGTTCTCAGGCGACCCGGGCCAGCAGCTTCTGCAGGCGAGTCACGCCCTCGACCAGGTCGTCGTCGCCGAGGGCGTACGACAGGCGGAAGTACCCGGGAGTACCGAACGCCTCGCCGGGGACGAGCGCCACGGCGGCCTCCTCCAGAACGATCTCTGCCAACTGGGCCGAGCTGGACACGGTGTGGCCGTTGAGCGTCGAGCCGATCAGCGCACGAACCGACGGGTAGCAGTAGAACGCCCCGGCCGGCTCCGGACAGGTGACGCCGGGGATCTCGTTTAGCATCCGCACCATCGTCTGTCGGCGCCGGTCGAAGGCCTCGCGCATCTCATGGACGGCCGACAGGTCCCCGCTAACCGCGGCCAGCGCCGCCGCCTGCGAGACATTGGCGACGTTGGACGTCAGATGTGACTGCAGGTTCGCCGCGGCCGCCGTCACGTCCGGCGGTCCGATCAGCCAGCCCACCCGCCAGCCGGTCATGGCGTACGTCTTGGCCACGCCGTTGAGGACCACGCAGGTGTCGGCCAGCTCAGGCACGGCGACGGGCAGCGACGTCGCCTGGGCGTCGCCGTAGACCAGGTGCTCGTAGATCTCATCCGTGACGACCCAGATGCCGTGCCCCACCGCCCAGCGGCCGATGGCCTCTACCTGCTCCGGCGGGTACACCGCACCCGTCGGGTTCGACGGAGAGCAGAACAGCAGCACCTTGGTCCGGTCGGTGCGGGCCGCCTCCAGCTGCTCGACACTGACCAGGTACCCCGAGGACTCGTCCGCGACGATCTCCACCGGCACGCCGCCGGCCAGCCGGATCGCCTCCGGATACGTCGTCCAGTACGGGGCCGGCAGCAGCACCTCGTCGCCGGGATCGCACAGCGTGGCGAAGGCCGCGTACACGGCCTGCTTGCCGCCGTTGGTGACCAGGACCTGCTGCGGCCGTACGTCGTAGCCCGAGTCGCGCCGCGTCTTGTCAGCGATCGCCTGGCGGAGCTCGGGTAGGCCGGCGGCGGGGGTGTACCGGTGGTTCTTCGGCTCGCGGCACGCCTGGGCCGCAGCGTCCACGATCGCCTTCGGAGTGGCGAAGTCCGGCTCTCCGGCGCCGAAGCCGATGACATCCCTGCCGGCGGCCTTCATCGCCTTGGCCCGGGCGTCCACGGCCAGCGTGGCCGACTCGGCGATTCCGGCGATGCGGGCTGATATCCGTCGGGCGCTCATGGTCCGAATGGTCCCAGAGTTCGGTGAACGCCCGCATCAGGGTTGTCGCGGCAGGCCGCGTCGCCAGCGGCGGTCGACCGACGGTGCGGTGGCCACGTACACTCAGCTACGGGTGTAAGCCTCACTGACCCGCCATGCCCGGAATCGCCTGGCGGAATCGGCGGGGTGCTCCACGGCAACACCCGCAGCACCCGCGGCGACAGCAGGCGGCAGAGGGCAGTAGCTCAATTGGTCAGAGTCCCGGTCTCCAAAACCGGTGGTTGGGGGTTCGAGTCCCTCCTGCCCTGCCACGTCGGCCGTCGCGGCAGCAACGCAGAACCGATCGGACCGCATCACCGACAGGACCGACCAGCGCCTTAGCGAGGACCCATGACCGAGACGTCAGGTTCAGCCGTCACCCGTGACCGGCCGCGCCCTGCCGGCTCCGGGCGGCCAGGACCGTTCGGGCGGATGTCGCTGTTCCTCAAGCAGGTCGTCGCCGAACTGCGCAAGGTCATCTGGCCGACGCGCTCGGAGCTGATCACCTACACCACGGTGGCGCTGATCTTCGTGGTTGTCATGATGGCGTTCGTGGCGGTGCTCGACCTGGCCTTCGCCAAGGCCGTCCTGGAGATCTTCGGTTCGTCGCCCGACGAAGCCGCTCCTCCCGGCTGAGAGCAACCGCACCCGCCAGCCGCAAGCCAGCGCAACCGGCCCGCTACTAAGGAAGTTCCCACCTCGTGTCCGAGCACCAGCTCCCATCTTTCGACGGTCCGCGCACCGAGCAGGCGGAGGCCGTCGACGTGCTGTCCCCGGCCGACATGAGGGCCGACGACGTGGTCGCGGCCACGGAGGCCGGCCTGGAGAACAGCGTCGATGACGACAACTACCTCGGCGATGCCGGCTACGTCGGTGGGGATGCCGACGGAACCGGCGCCGACGACTCGGCGGTGGACGGCGGTGCCCTCGAAGCCGGTGTGGACGAGCCGGATGAGGACGACCCGGGCGAGGCCTACCGCCGCGAGATCGCTTCGGCGCTGGGTGACTGGTACGTCGTGCACTCCTACGCCGGGTACGAGAACAAGGTGAAGAGCAACCTCGAGACGCGCATCCAGTCCTTGAACATGGAGGACTACATCTACTCGATCGAGGTGCCCACCGAAGAGGTCACCGAGATCAAGAACGGCAAGCGCCAGCAGGTCACCCGCAAGGTGTTCCCCGGCTACCTGCTCGTGCGGATGGAGCTGACCGACGAGTCGTGGTCCGCCGTGCGGAACACCCCCGGTGTCACCGGCTTCGTCGGGCAGACCAGCCGGCCGTCGCCGCTGTCGGTCGACGAGGTCGTGCGGATCCTGGCGCCCCGCCAGGAGCGCAAGGCCGCCGCAGCCCCGAAGGTGGTGGACTACGAGGTCGGAGAGTCGGTCACCGTCATGGACGGGCCGTTCGCCACGTTGCCGGCCACCATCAACGAGATCAATCCGGACGCTCAGAAGCTCAAGGTGCTGGTCTCGATCTTCGGCCGGGAGACGCCCGTCGAACTGTCGTTCAGCCAGGTCAGCAAGCTCTGACGCCGCCCGCCCCGCCCGTTCTCAGCACGGTTTTTTCCACACAGAGAAGAAGGCTCATGCCACCCAAGAAGAGGAAGCTCTCAGCGATCATCAAGCTGCAGATCAAGGCTGGCGCGGCCACGCCGGCTCCGCCGGTCGGGCCCGCGCTGGGTCAGCACGGCGTGAACATCATGGAGTTCTGCAAGCAGTACAACGCCGCTACCGAGGCCCAGCGCGGTCAGGTCGTGCCGGTCGAGATCTCGGTGTACGAAGACCGCAGCTTCGACTTCATCACTAAGACGCCGCCGGCCGCCAAGCTGATCCTGCAGGCCGCCGGCATCGAGAAGGGCAGTGGCGAGCCGCACAAGACCAAGGTCGGCAAGCTGACACGTGAGCAGGTGCGCGAGATCGCCTCCACGAAGCTGCAGGACCTCAACGCGAACGACCTCGAGGCGGCCGAGCAGATCATCGCCGGCACCGCCCGGTCGATGGGGATCACGGTCGCCAGCTAAGGCGTGCACGACACCGCTCCGGCGGACGCACCGCCGGAGCGTCACAGCCGTACAAGCACGACCCCGTCCGGACGGTATGAAACTCCGGATCGGGATCGCAGGGTGTGGGAGGCCCGACACCGGGCCGTCATTCACCACGACGCATTCCAGGAGAAGCAGATGCCACGCAGCAAGGCGTACAACAAGGCGGCCGAGCTGGTCGACCCCGCGAAGGTCTACTCGCCCGTCGAGGCCGTCCGGCTCGCCAAGCAGTTCGGAACGACGAAGTTCGACCAGACCGTCGAGGTGGCGATGCGCCTCGGCGTCGACCCCCGCAAGGCCGACCAGATGGTCCGCGGAACGGTCAACCTGCCCCACGGGACGGGCAAGACGGCTCGCGTCGTGGTGTTCGCCACCGGTGACAAGGCGGCGGAGGCCGAGGCGGCGGGTGCGGACGTCGTGGGCTCGGACGATCTGATCGCACGCGTCCAGGAGGGCTTCCTGGACTTCGACGCTGCGGTGGCCACCCCGGACATGATGAGCAAGGTCGGCCGGATCGCGCGCATCCTCGGACCGCGCGGCCTCATGCCGAACCCGAAGACGGGCACCGTGACCCCGGACGTGAGCAAGGCGGTCAGCGACATCAAGGGCGGCAAGGTCAACTACCGCGTGGACAAGCAGGCCAACCTGCACCTCGTGATCGGCAAGACCTCGTTCGACGAGAGCCAGCTCGTGGAGAACTATGCTGCCGCCCTCGACGAGGTGCAGCGCGCCAAGCCCTCGTCGGCGAAGGGCAAGTACCTCAAGAAGGTCACCTTCAGCACCACCATGGGCCCTGGCATCCCGGTCGACCCGAACCGGACCCGCAACCTGACCGAGGACGTCCCGGTCGCTTGATCGTCAGTGTCCGGCGGCGCTTCGACCCTGCGCGCTTCACTCTGCCGCCCGGCAGCTTTGACCCTGCGGGTGGGCGACCCGTACCCTGACCACAGCCCAAGACCGCTGGTTGCTGCCCGTAGGGCAGTTGAAGGTCCCGCGAGAACGATGCGGGCGACCCGCGCAGGTGAGAACGGAACGTGCTGCCTCGTGCGCACGTCCGGCCTTCGCTGCGCGGACCGCCCGCCCGGTCCCGCCGGCCCTTCCCGGCGCACCGACCGGAAGGAGGCTGATGGCGAACGCCGAGAAGACCGCCGCCGTAGCCGAGATCACCGAGGCCTTTCGCGGCTCGTCCGCGGCCGTCCTCACTGAGTACCGCGGTTTGACGGTCGCTCAGATCAAGGAGTTGCGCCGCTCACTGGCGGACAACGCGACGTACACCGTCGTCAAGAACACGCTCACCAAGATCGCCGCTCGCGAGGCCGGCCTGGACAGCTTCGATCCGCTGCTCGAGGGTCCGTCCGCCATCGCCTTCGTCACCGGCGACCCGGTGGAGGTTGCGAAGAGCATTCGGGACTTCTCCCGGGCCAACCCGCTCCTGGTCATCAAGGGCGGTGTACTCGACGGCAAGGCGCTGACCGCCGACGAGATGCGCAAGCTCGCCGACCTCGAGTCGCGAGAGGTGCTGCTGGCCAGGCTCGCCGGCGCCATGTCGGCGTCGCTGTCCCAGGCCGTCGGCCTGTTCGCTGCGCCGCTGTCCCAGGTGGCACGGCTGGCCGGAGCTCTGGAAGCGAAGGCTCAGGAAGATCCCAGCGTGTTGCGGGGTGGCGCCGGTGTGGCGCCCGCCGCTGACGCAGCCGACGCGGCTCCGGCCGCCGACGCAGCCGACGCGGCTCCGGCCGCCGAGGCCGCGAACTCCGCCGATGCGGCTCCCGCCGCTGAGGCAGCAGATGCGGCACCCGCCGCGGACGCAACCGAAGCCGCGCCGCAGGGCTGACCGGCAGACTCCCCGCACATTTCCCCCGCCTCCGGCGGACACCAGACAGGAAGGATCGCCACCATGGCGAAGCTCAGCACCGACGAGCTGCTCGACGCGTTCAAGGAGATGACGCTGATCGAGCTGTCGGAGTTCGTGAAGCAGTTCGAGGACACCTTCGGCGTCACCGCGGCCGCCCCGGTCGCTGTCGCGGCGGCGCCCGCTGCCGGTGGCGGTGGTGGCGATGACGCGGCCGCGGCCGAGGAGCAGGACGAGTTCGACGTCATCCTCGAGGGACCCGGCGACAAGAAGATCCAGGTCATCAAGGAGGTCCGCGGACTGACGAGCCTCGGTCTCAAGGAGGCCAAGGACCTCGTCGACGGGGCGCCCAAGACCGTCCTGGAGAAGGTCGCCAAGGATGCCGCCGAGAAGGCGAGAGCTGCGCTCGAGGGTGCCGGAGCGACCGTCACCGTCAAGTAGGACGTTTCCTCGCCGCACTCCTGGCCGTCAGGAACCGCGGAACCGCCCAAGGCGGTCATGTCCCGAGCGGACGTGGCCGCCTTCGGCGTTTTCCGGGTCGGGAATGGCCAGATGCTCGAGCAGACCTCGCACGGCGAGGGCTTGCGGCGCGACGCCACCTGCGGGGCGGATGCTTGACGTGGGGCGCGGAACGGGTGATCCTCGCCTCGGCGGTGGGTTCTGATCGCCGGCTCGAAAGCCGGCCACTCGACAGCAGTGTGCTTTCTGGCTACACTGCGAGTTTGCGCTGTCCCCTGACGCTGCCCGCTTGACGCGGGTCGTCAGCCATGCGCGCGATTCACTAGAGCGCTCCTGGAAGGAACCCTCTTGGCCGCCTCGAGCACCGTCGCCAGCTCGAAAACCCGTTCCGTAGCACCGACCGGTCTGACCGCTACCGCGGCCACCGGCGCCGTCATCGATTCAAGCGCCGCCCGCGTTTCCTTCGCCAAGATCCGCGAGCCACTTGAGGTTCCGAACCTCCTGGCTTTGCAGACGAACTCCTTCGACTGGCTGCTGGGCAACTCTGCCTGGCGCGCCCGCGTCGACGAGGCCCTCGCCGCCGGACGGGTGGACGTGCCCGCCGTCTCCGGTCTGGAGGAGGTCTTCGAGGAGATCAGCCCGATCGAGGACTTCTCCGGCTCGATGTCCTTGTCGTTCCGCGACCACCGGTTCGAGGACGAGAAGTACTCCTTGGAGGAGTGCAAGGACAAGGACATGACGTACTCCGCCCCGATGTTCGTCACGGCGGAGTTCACCAACAACACCACCGGCGAGATCAAGAGCCAGACGGTGTTCATGGGCGACTTCCCGCTCATGACGCCCAAGGGCACCTTCGTGATCAACGGCACCGAGCGTGTCGTGGTCTCGCAGCTGGTCCGCTCGCCGGGCGTCTACTTCGAGCGGACGCTTGATAAGACCTCCGACAAGGACGTCTACGGCTGCAAGATCATCCCAAGCCGTGGCGCCTGGCTGGAGTTCGAGGTCGACAAGCGCGACGCCGTCGGGGTCCGCATCGACCGCAAGCGCAAGCAGTCCGTCACCGTGCTGTTGCGGGCGCTCGGCTGGGACAACGCTCAGATTCTCGAGCGCTTCGGCGACTACGAGTCCATGCGCATGACCCTGGAGAAGGACCACACCACCACCCAGGACGAGGCGCTGCTCGACATCTACCGCAAGCTGCGCCCAGGCGAGCCGCCGACCCGCGAGTCGGCGCAGACGCTGCTCGACAACCTGTACTTCAACCCGAAGCGGTACGACCTCGCCAAGGTTGGCCGGTACAAGGCCAACAAGAAGCTGGGTGTGGGCCTCCCCGTCGACCAGGGCGTGCTGACCGAGGACGACATCGTCGCCACGATCGAGTACGTGGTGCGGCTACACGCCGGCGAGACCGAGATGACGGTCGGCGACCGCACCCTGCCGGTCGAGGTCGACGACATCGACCACTTCGGCAACCGCCGTCTGCGGACGGTCGGCGAGTTGATCCAAAACCAGGTGCGCCTGGGCCTGGCCCGCATGGAGCGCGTCGTCCGCGAGCGGATGACGACGCAGGACGTCGAGGCGATCACGCCGCAGACCCTGATCAACATCCGGCCGGTCGTCGCCTCCATCAAAGAGTTCTTCGGCACCAGCCAGTTGTCGCAGTTCATGGACCAGACGAACCCGCTGGCCGGCCTGACGCACAAGCGCCGGCTGTCCGCGCTGGGCCCCGGTGGACTGTCGCGGGAGCGGGCCGGGTTCGAGGTGCGCGACGTGCACCCCAGCCACTACGGCCGGATGTGCCCGATCGAGACGCCGGAAGGCCCGAACATCGGCCTCATCGGCTCGCTGTCGACCTACGCGCGGGTGAACTCCTTCGGCTTCGTCGAGACGCCGTATCGCAAGGTGGTCAACGGCACGGTCACCGACCAGGTCGACTACCTGACGGCGGACGAGGAGGACCGGCACGTCATCGCGCAGGCCAACGCCCCGCTCGATGCCAGTGGCCGGTTCGCGGAGGCTCGCGTCCTGGTGCGCAAGAAGAGCGGCGAGGTCGACGTCCTCGCTCCCGAGGCCGTGGACTACATGGACGTCTCCCCGCGCCAGATGGTGTCGGTCGCCACCGCGATGATCCCGTTCCTGGAGCATGACGACGCCAACCGCGCGCTCATGGGGGCGAACATGCAGCGCCAGTCCGTCCCGCTGCTGCGCAGCGAGGCGCCGCTGGTCGGTACCGGCATGGAGGCCCGCGCGGCCAAGGACGCCGGTGACGTGATCGTCGCGCTGAAGTCGGGTGTGGTGGAGGAGCTCAGCGCCGACTACATCACCGTCATGGCGGACGACGGCACGCGCCAGACCTACCGGCTGCACAAGTTCCGCCGCAGCAACCAGGGCACCAGCATCAACCAGAAGCCCATCGTCAGCGAGGGCGACCGCATCCAGGCGGGTCAGGTGATCGCGGACGGTCCGTGCACCGACAACGGTGAGATGGCGCTCGGCAAGAACCTGCTCGTCGCGTTCATGCCGTGGGAGGGCCACAACTACGAGGACGCGATCATCCTGTCCCAGCGTCTCGTGCAGGACGACGTGCTCTCCTCGATCCACATCGAAGAGCACGAGGTCGACGCCCGGGACACCAAGCTGGGTCCGGAGGAGATCACCCGCGACATCCCCAACGTCTCGGAGGAAGTCCTCGCCGACCTCGACGATCGCGGCATCATCCGCATCGGCGCCGAGGTCACCCCCGGCGACGTGCTCGTCGGCAAGGTCACGCCGAAGGGTGAGACCGAGCTGACGCCGGAGGAGCGCCTGCTTCGCGCCATCTTCGGCGAGAAGGCTCGCGAGGTGCGTGACACCAGCCTCAAGGTGCCGCACGGCGAGTCCGGCAAGGTGATCGGCGTCCGCATGTTCACCCGTGACGAGGGCGACGAGCTGCCCCCGGGCGTGAACGAGCTGGTCCGGGTCTACGTCGCCCAAAAGCGCAAGATTACCGACGGCGACAAGCTTGCCGGCCGGCACGGCAACAAGGGCGTCATCGCCAAGATCCTGCCGCAGGAGGACATGCCGTTCCTGGAGGACGGCACGCCCGTGGATCTGGTGCTGAACCCGCACGGTGTTCCGCGCCGCATGAACATCGGTCAGGTGCTGGAGACGCACCTGGGCTGGGTGGCGCAGAGCGGCTGGCAGGTCGACGGCGAACCGGAGTGGGCGGCACGGCTGTCGGACGAGTTGAAGTCCGGTGTGCCGGGCACGCGCACGGCCACGCCGGTCTTCGACGGTGCCCGTGAGGAAGAGATCACCGGCCTCCTCGAGTCGACGCTGCCCAACCGTGACGGCGTCCGCCTGATCGGCGAGAGCGGCAAGGCCCGGCTGTTCGACGGCCGGACCGGGGAGCCCTTCCCGCAGCCGGTGAGCACCGGCTTCATCTACATCCTGAAGCTGCTGCACCTGGTCGACGACAAGATCCACGCCCGCTCGACCGGTCCGTACTCGATGATCACGCAGCAGCCGCTGGGTGGTAAGGCGCAGTTCGGCGGCCAGCGCTTCGGCGAGATGGAGGTCTGGGCACTCGAGGCCTACGGCGCGGCGTACGCGCTGCAGGAGCTGCTCACGATCAAGTCCGACGACGTCCTCGGCCGGGTCAAGGTCTACGAGGCGATCGTCAAGGGCGAGAACATCCCGGAGCCGGGCATTCCGGAGTCGTTCAAGGTGCTCATCAAGGAAATGCAGTCGCTGTGCCTGAACGTTGAGGTGCTGTCCAGTGACGGCATGGCCATCGAGATGCGCGACACCGACGAGGACGTGTTCCGAGCCGCTGAGGAGCTCGGTATCGACCTGTCGCGGCGCGAGCCCAGCTCAGTCGAAGAGGTCTGACGGCAACCGGCCGGGAGGTCCGCCTCCCGGCCGGTACCGCGGCCCCATTTCTGCACAGCCACACCCCCGGAAGAGGGATCGACACAAGTGCTCGACGTCAACTTCTTCGATGAGCTCCGCATCGGCCTCGCCACCGCGGACGACATCCGCACCTGGAGCCACGGCGAAGTCAAGAAGCCGGAGACGATCAACTACCGCACGCTCAAGCCGGAGAAGGACGGACTCTTCTGCGAGAAGATCTTCGGTCCGACCCGGGACTGGGAGTGCTACTGCGGCAAGTACAAGCGGGTCCGGTTCAAGGGCATCATCTGCGAGCGCTGCGGCGTCGAGGTGACCCGCGCCAAGGTCCGCCGTGAGCGCATGGGCCACATCGAGCTCGCCGCTCCGGTCACCCACATCTGGTACTTCAAGGGCGTGCCGAGCCGGCTGGGCTACCTGCTCGACCTGGCTCCCAAGGACCTCGAGAAGATCATCTACTTCGCCGCCTACCTGATCACGCGGGTGGACGCCGAGGCCCGCCACCGCGACCTGCCCTCGCTCGAGGCGCAGATGTCGGTGGAGCGCAAGCGGCTCGAGGACAAGCGCGACGCCGACGTCGAGGCGCGGCAGAAGAAGCTCGAGGCAGACCTCGCCGAGCTCGAGGCCGAGGGCGCCAAGGGAGACGTGCGCCGCAAGGTACGCGACGGGGCGGACCGCGAGATGCGTCAGCTCCGTGACCGCTCGCAGCGGGAGATCGACCGCCTGGAGCAGGTGTTCGAGCGGTTCCGCACGCTCAAGGTCAAGGACCTGGAGTCGGATGAGATCATCTACCGCGAGCTGCGCGACCGGTTCGGTGAGTACTTCGACGGCGGCATGGGCGCCGAGGCGCTGCAGACGCTGATCCAGCACTTCGACCTCGAGGCGGAGGCGGAGTCGCTGCGTGACACGATCCGCAACGGCAAGGGGCAGAAGAAGGCCCGTGCGCTCAAGCGGCTCAAGGTCGTGTCGGCGTTCCTGAACACGCGCAACAGCCCGATGGGCATGGTGCTCGACTGCGTTCCGGTGATTCCGCCGGACCTGCGCCCGATGGTCCAGCTCGACGGTGGCCGGTTCGCCACCAGCGACCTGAACGACCTGTACCGCCGCGTGATCAACCGCAACAACCGCCTGAAGCGACTGCTGGACCTCGGTGCCCCCGAGATCATCGTCAACAACGAGAAGCGGATGCTGCAGGAGGCCGTCGACGCGCTGTTCGACAACGGCCGCCGTGGCCGTCCGGTGACCGGTCCTGGCAACCGGCCGCTCAAGTCGCTGTCGGACATGCTCAAGGGCAAGCAGGGACGGTTCCGCCAGAACCTGCTCGGCAAGCGTGTCGACTACTCCGGGCGCTCGGTCATCGTCGTCGGCCCGCAGCTCAAGCTGCACCAGTGCGGCCTGCCCAAGCAAATGGCCCTCGAGCTGTTCAAGCCGTTTGTCATGAAGCGGCTCGTCGACCTCAACCACGCGCAGAACATCAAGAGCGCCAAGCGCATGGTCGAGCGCGCCCGGCCGGTGGTGTGGGACGTGCTGGAGGAGGTCATCACCGAGCACCCGGTGATGCTCAACCGGGCACCCACGCTGCACCGACTCGGTATCCAGGCGTTCGAGCCGCAGCTGGTCGAGGGCAAGGCCATCCAGATCCACCCGCTGGTCTGCGGTGCTTTCAATGCCGACTTCGACGGTGACCAGATGGCGGTGCACCTGCCGCTGTCGGCCGAGGCGCAGGCCGAGGCCCGCATCCTGATGCTGTCGAGCAACAACATCCTGTCGCCGGCTTCGGGACGTCCGATCGCCATGCCGGGACAGGACATGATCACCGGCCTGTACTTCCTGACGCTGTCGCGCAGCGGTGGCGCGGGCGACGGCCGGTCCTTCTCCAGCGTCTCGGAGGCCGTCATGGCCTTCGACGCCGGTGGACTGGACCTGCAGGCGACGATTGAGGTCCGGCTGCGCGACGTCCCGCCGCGCGGCTGGGTGGCTCCGGAGGGCTTCACGCCGGGAGATCCGTTCCGGCTGAAGACGACCCTTGGGCGCTGCCTGTTCAACGAGACGCTGCCGGTGGACTACCCGTTCGTCGACGAGGAGGTCGGCAAGCGGCAGCTGTCGGCGATCGTCAATGACCTCGCCGAGCGGTACCCCAAGGTGCAGGTCGCAGCCACGCTGGACGCGCTGAAGGAGACCGGCTTCCACTGGGCCACCCGGTCCGGCGTCACGGTGGCGATCGACGACGTCGTCACACCGCCGCGCAAGCAGGAGATCCTCGAGGGTTACGAGAACAAGGCCGACCGCGTGCAGAAGCAGTACGAGCGCGGTGTGATCACTGACGACGAGCGTCGTCAGGAGCTCATCGAGATCTGGACCCAGGCCACCGGGGAGATCTCGCGGGCGATGGAGGCCAACTTCTCCAAGACCAACCCGATCTACATGTTGGTCAACTCGGGCGCCGGCGGAAACATGATGCAGATCAGGCAGCTCGCCGGAATGCGTGGACTGGTGGCGAACCCGAAGGGCGAGATCATTCCTCGTCCGATCAAGACCAACTTCCGCGAGGGCCTGACCGTGTTGGAGTACTTCATCTCCACGCACGGTGCGCGCAAGGGCCTGGCCGACACCGCGCTGCGCACGGCCGACTCCGGATACCTCACGCGACGTCTCGTCGACGTCTCGCAGGACGTCATCGTGCGCGAGGAGGACTGCGGCACCGAGCGTGGCATCAAGATGCCGATCGCCACGGTGAACGCCGACGGCAGCATCGCCCGGCACCAGGACGTGGAGACCAGCGTCTACGCCCGCACGCTCGCCGAGGACATCGCGGTCGACGGCACCACGCTGGCCGCCGCCGGTGACGACCTCGGTGACGTGGCCATCGCCACGCTGCTCGAGGGCGGGGTGCAGCAGGTCAAGGTCCGCAGCGTCCTGACCTGCGAGTCCAAGGTCGGCACCTGCGGGCTCTGCTACGGGCGGTCGCTGGCCGCCGGCAAGATCGTGGACGTCGGTGAGGCTGTCGGCATCATCGCCGCGCAGTCCATCGGCGAGCCCGGCACCCAGCTGACCATGCGGACGTTCCACACCGGCGGTATTGCCGGTGAGGACATCACTCACGGTCTGCCGCGAGTCGTCGAGCTGTTCGAGGCCCGGATTCCCAAGGGCAAGGCGCCGATCACCGAGGTGGCCGGACGGGTCCGGATCGAGGAGACCGAGAAGCTGCGCAAGATCGTCATCACCCCCGATGACGGCAGCGAAGAGGTGGCCTACGAGAAGATCAGCCGCCGTTCCCGGCTGCGGGTGGCGGACGGCGACCACGTGGAGGTCGGCGACAAGCTGACCGAGGGCGCGGTCGACCCGCACGAGGTGCTGCGCATCCTCGGCCCGCGGGCGGTGCAGCTGCACCTGGTGGACGAGGTGCAGGAGGTGTACCGGTCGCAGGGTGTGTCGATCCACGACAAGCACATCGAGACGATCATCCGCCAGATGCTCAAGCGGGTGAACATCCTGGAGTCCGGCGACGCCGGCTTCCTGCCCGGTGAGCTGGTCGAGCGGCCACGGTTCGAGGAAGAGAACCGCCGGGTCGTCGCGGAGGGCGGGACGCCGGCTTCGGCCCGGCCCGTCCTCATGGGGATCACCAAGGCATCGCTGGCGACGGAGTCGTGGCTGTCCGCAGCTTCGTTCCAGGAGACCACTCGGGTGCTCACCGACGCGGCGATTCACGCCCGCAGCGACTCGCTGCTGGGCCTGAAGGAGAACGTCATCATCGGCAAGCTCATCCCGGCGGGTACCGGTATCAGCCGTTACCGCAACATCCGGGTCGAGCCCACCGAGGAGGCGAAGGCCGCGGCGTACTCGATGGTCGGGTATGAGGACGCGGACTACGCCTTCGGCGACAACTCCGGCCAGGCCGTTCCGCTCGAGGACTACGACTACGGGCAGTTCAGCCGCTAGGCGCACGCGAACAGATCGGCCAAGACGACGTCCGTAGGGGCCGCTCCCGGTTCAGGGAGCGGCCCCGCGGTCGTCCTTTGGCGGCTGGAACGTCGGGGGCCTCGACCGGGCCTCGGGCCGGCCGCACGAACAGCCACGTCGAGTCGGAGGGTGGCCGTGTTCCTGATCGGCGCCCTGGTGAGGCTCGCGCCGTGGAGCCGTCCGACGCCGATGTGCTGTGGCGCTACCTCGGCGAGCAGGACTGCTGGGGCAAGGGTTACGCCAACGACATGTTTTCCATGGGGCTGCTGGCCGAAGAACTCCGGTGACGGGGGCCGGAGGCATCGGCTCACCTCGCAACGTGAGAGGTCGCGGCAAAGCCCCTCCGGCCCCGCAGCGCTAGGGCACACTCGGGCTGACCTTCCAGTACTGGAGCCTGGAAGGGTTCGCCCGCCCGGCAATAGACGGCTCCACCCGCAGCAGGAGTGTCATGCAGTCCCATCCCGGAAGCACCCACGACGAGCTGCCTCCGGAGGGGGACCAACCGCCGCACTACGAATCTCGGGTGGAAGGGGCGGCAGCCCCAGCAGCACTCCCCCCGGTGCGGGGGCGGGAGGTGCTCGTAGCGCTGGGGTCCCTGATCGTGGTGCCCGTGGTGCTGATGACCCTGGTGCTGGTGACCCTGCGGCAGCGCGGATGGGTGGACGGCTTTCACACCGTGGTCTTGGCTGCGCTGATCACCGCTGCTGTTGCGGCGTGTGGGTGCCTGGCGTTGCAGGCGCGGCGCCTGCGTTGGGGCTGGCGGCACTTGGGCTTCACCCCCGCTACACGGTCGCTGTGGCATCTGGTGTGGGAGATCCCGCTATGCCTCCTGTTCACCCTCATCGTGGTCGGGATTGGGGCACTGGTGCTGGGCGTGGACCCCGGCGGCAGCAACCGGACTGCAGACTTCGACGCGGCTGCGGCTGCTGGGCCGCTCTTCCTCATATCGCTGGCTGTGACTACGGCGATCATCATCCCCGCAGCGGAAGAGGTGGTATTCCGGAGGTTTCTGCTGGACTGGCTCTGCACCAAGGTGCCCGCAGCGGCTGCGGTGGGGTTGAGTGCCGTTGCATTTGCCCTGGTACACGTGGCCCCGCCGGTCATGCCGTTCGTGGGGTTGCTGGGGGCGTGCGCCGCAGTGCTGCGGCTGCGGCACGGCACGCTGTACGCCCCCCTGGCTCTGCACGCTGTGAACAATGGGCTGGTCGTGCTTGGAGCAGTTAGCGGATTATCCGGGCCAGGTTGAGGCCAGCTGATCAGGGGCGCCGGTCCGCGCCTCGGCGCCCGGCGCGGTTTCCAGCCCAGCAGCGGCCCCGCGGCTCCTGAGGCCAACCGTGCTTGGCGCTCGGCCACCGGACCAACCGGCTGGACCGCCACGTGCTGCTGGACGCCAGCCAGGTCAGGCAGTACTGACGATGGCCGGGTACGTCCCGGCACGGTCGGCGCACTTTGACCTTCTTGCGCAGGCTCGGGTAAGGTAGCCGATTGTGCCTGAGGGGACTCAGGCCGTTCGCGATAACCGAGTGTTGCCCCGGCGGCGCACGGTGAGCAAAGCCCTCCACAGCTTGACTGGGGGGCGGAGCAACGGCAGCGACACGCCCGACCTCGTGGGCACGAGAAACCGGCCGCGCACGCACCGGCAGGCCGCGAGGTCCGCCGAATCCGGCGCCTCTCGCGGGAGTCGGAGCGCAAGCACCGGGTCGGCACCATCTGCCCGGCGGCCGGCAGCAGCTTCCGGACGCCGCGCGGCGGGCGGACCAGTGCAGAAGTTCTGAACAGCGAGTTCGACGACACAGACGGAGAAGCGGTGCCCACGATTCAGCAGTTGGTCCGGAAGGGTCGGCAGGACAAGATCGAGAAGTCCAACACGCCGGCACTGAAGGGCAGTCCCCAGCGCCGTGGCGTGTGCACCCGCGTCTACACGACCACCCCGAAGAAGCCCAACTCGGCGCTGCGCAAGGTGGCCCGTGTGCGGCTCACCAGCGGCGTGGAGGTCACGGCCTACATCCCGGGCGTCGGCCACAACCTGCAGGAGCACTCGATCGTGCTGGTGCGCGGTGGCCGGGTGAAGGACCTCCCCGGCGTCCGCTACAAGATCATTCGCGGTTCGCTCGACACCCAGGGCGTCCGCAACCGCAAGCAGGCACGCAGCCGCTACGGCGCGAAGAAGGAGAAGCGCTAATGCCGCGGAAGGGCCCCGCCCCGAAGCACCCGGTCGTCACCGACCCGGTCTACAGCTCGCCGCTGGTCACCAGCCTGGTGAACAAGGTCCTGACCGGCGGAAAGCGCTCGCTCGCCGAGCGGATCGTCTACAACGCTCTCGAAGGTTGCCGCGACAAGACGGGCACCGATCCCGTGATCACTCTCAAGCGTGCGCTGGACAACGTGAAGCCGACGCTGGAGGTGCGCAGCCGCCGGGTTGGTGGCGCGACCTACCAGGTGCCCGTCGAGGTGCGTGCCAGCCGCAGCACCACGTTGGCGCTGCGCTGGCTGGTGAGTTACTCCCGCGCGCGTCGCGAGAAGACCATGACCGAGCGGCTGATGAACGAACTGCTGGACGCGAGCAACGGCCTCGGCGCGAGCGTGAAGCGGCGCGAGGACACCCACAAGATGGCGGAGTCCAACAAGGCCTTCGCGCACTACCGCTGGTAACTCAGCACCGCTGATACGTCAGCAACCGCATCGGCCGCCCTGACCGGGCAGGCCGGCACCGAGAAGACGAGAGAGAAGACGGATTTCCGTGGCAACAGATGTTCTGACCGGCCTGGCGCAGACCCGCAACATCGGGATCATGGCGCACATCGACGCCGGCAAGACCACCACCACTGAGCGGATCCTGTTCTACACCGGTCGCAACTACAAGATCGGCGAGGTCCACGAGGGCGCGGCCACCATGGACTGGATGGAGCAGGAGCAGGAGCGGGGCATCACGATCACCTCCGCCGCCACCACCTGCCAGTGGAACGACCACGTCATCAACATCATCGACACGCCCGGCCACGTGGACTTCACCGTCGAGGTGGAGCGGTCGCTGCGCGTGCTCGACGGTGCCGTCGCCGTCTTCGACGCGGTGGCCGGCGTCGAGCCGCAGTCCGAGACGGTCTGGCGCCAGGCCGACCGCTACGACGTCCCGCGCATCTGTTTCGTCAACAAGATGGACCGGGTCGGGGCGGAGTTCCACCGCTGCGTGGACATGATGGTCTCCCGGCTCGCCGCCACCCCGCTCGTGCTGCAGCTCCCGTGGGGCGTGGAGAACGACTTCAAGGGCCTCATCGACCTGGTCCAGATGAAGGGCCTGCTCTGGCGCACCGAGGGCAAGGGCGACACCTACGAGGTCGTCGACATCCCGGCCGAGCACGCCGAGGCCGCCGCCGAGTGGCGCGACAAGCTCTTCGAGACCCTCGCCGACAGCGACGACGAGATCATGGAGCTCTACCTCGAGGGTCAGGAGCCGGAGCAGCAGCAGCTGCTGGCGGCGATCCGGCGCGCGACCATCGCGAGCAAGCTCAACCCGGTGCTGTGCGGAAGCGCGTTCAAGAACAAGGGCGTGCAGCCCATGCTCGACGCGGTTGTCAACTTCCTTCCGAGCCCGCTGGACATCGGCGCCATCGAGGGCCAGGCGGTCGGCAACGAGGAGACCTCCGTCACCCGGGCTCCGAGCGAGGACGAGCCGTTCTCGGCCCTGGCGTTCAAGATCATGAGTGACCAGCACCTCGGCAAGCTGACCTACATCCGGGTCTACTCCGGCAAGCTCAGCCGCGGCGCGGCGATCCTGAACAGCACCAAGGACGCCAAGGAGCGGATCGGCAAGATCTACCAGATGCACGCGAACCACCGCGAGGAGCGCGAGGGCGTGGGCGCGGGCCAGATCGTCGCCGTGCAGGGGCTGAAGAACACCACCACCGGCGACACGCTGTGCGACGCGGCTAACCCCGTGATCCTGGAGTCGATGACCTTTCCGGCGCCGGTCATCCACGTGGCGATCGAGCCCAAGACCAAGGCCGACCAGCAGAAGCTGGGTGAGGCGATTCAGCGCCTCGCCGAGGAGGACCCGACCTTCCAGGTCCGCACCGACGAGGAGACCGGGCAGACCATCATCGCCGGCATGGGCGAGCTGCACCTGGACGTCCTGGTGGACCGCATGCGCCGCGAGTTCAAGGTCGAGGCCAACGTCGGCAAGCCGCAGGTCGCCTACCGGGAGACCGTCCGGCGCAAGATCGAGAAGGTCGACTACACCCACAAGAAGCAGACCGGTGGGTCCGGCCAGTTCGCCAAGGTCCAGATCGACCTCGAGCCCTCCGGCGGCGACGGCGGCGGCTACGAGTTCGAGAACAAGGTCACCGGTGGCCGCATCCCCCGCGAGTACATCCCCTCGGTCGACGCCGGGTGCCAGGAGGCCATGGAGTTCGGTGTGCTCGCCGGCTACCCGCTGGTCGACGTGAAGGTCACCCTGCGGGACGGCCAGTACCACGAGGTCGACTCCTCCGAGCTCGCCTTCAAGATCGCCGGATCGATGGCGTTCAAGGAGGCGGCGCGGCGGGCGAGCCCGGTCATCCTCGAGCCGATGATGGCCGTGGACGTCACCACCCCCGAGGACTACATGGGTGACGTGATCGGCGACCTCAACTCCCGCCGCGGGCAGATCCAGGCCATGGAGGAGCGCTCCGGCGCCCGCGTGGTGAAGGCAATCGTCCCGCTGTCAGAGATGTTCGGTTACGTCGGTGACCTGCGGTCCAAGACCTCGGGTCGCGCGAGTTACAGCATGCAGTTCGACTCCTACGCCGAGGTTCCGCAGAGCGTGGCCAAGGAGATCATCGCCAAGGCCCACGGCGAGTAGTTCCCGACCACCAAGCCCGTCGTTTCTCGATCAGCAACGTCGTACGGCGTACGAACACCCCCGTCCTGAGGAGGACACCACAGTGGCGAAGGCCAAGTTCGAGCGGACCAAGCCGCACGTCAACATCGGAACCATCGGTCACATCGACCATGGCAAGACGACGCTGACTGCTGCCATCACCAAGGTTCTGCACGACGCACATCCGGACCTCAACCCCTTCACGCCGTTCGACCAGATCGACAAGGCGCCGGAGGAGAAGGCCCGTGGCATCACGATCTCCATCGCGCACGTCGAGTACCAGACCGACAACCGGCACTACGCCCACGTCGACTGCCCCGGTCACGCGGACTACATCAAGAACATGATCACCGGTGCCGCGCAGATGGACGGCGCGATCCTGGTCGTGTCCGCCGCTGACGGCCCGATGCCGCAGACCAAGGAGCACGTGCTGCTCGCCCGTCAGGTCGGCGTGCCGTACATCGTTGTCGCGCTGAACAAGGCCGACGTCGTCGACGACGAGGAGATCCTGGAGCTCGTCGAGCTCGAGGTCCGCGAGCTGCTGTCGACCTACGAGTACCCGGGCGACGACGTACCGGTGGTGCGCGTCTCGGCGCTCAAGGCGCTCGAGGGCGACGCGACCTGGGGTCAGTCGATCCTCGAGCTGATGAGCGCGGTCGATACCTCCATTCCGGAGCCGGCCCGTGACATCGACCGGCCGTTCCTGATGCCGATCGAGGACGTCTTCACCATCACCGGCCGCGGCACCGTCGTGACCGGCCGCGTCGAGCGCGGCATCGTCAAGGTCAACGAGACCGTCGACATCGTGGGCATCAAGGAGACGACCAGTTCCACGACCGTCACCGGTGTCGAGATGTTCCGCAAGCTGCTCGACCAGGGCCAGGCCGGTGACAACGTCGGTCTGCTGCTGCGCGGCATCAAGCGCGACGACGTCGAGCGCGGCCAGGTCATCGTCAAGCCGGGCTCGATCACCCCGCACACCGAGTTCGAGGCGAACGTCTACATCCTGAGCAAGGACGAGGGTGGCCGGCACACGCCGTTCTTCAACAACTACCGTCCGCAGTTCTACTTCCGCACCACGGACGTCACCGGCGTCGTCACGCTGCCCGAGGGCACCGAGATGGTCATGCCGGGCGACAACACCGAGATGACGGTCCAGCTGATCCAGCCGATCGCCATGGAGGAGGGCCTGCGCTTCGCCATCCGCGAGGGCGGCCGCACCGTGGGCGCCGGTCGCGTCACCAAGATCCTGAAGTAGTCCCTACCGAACGGCGGCCGGTCCTCCCCGGCCGCCGTTCGGCAGGCGAACGACCCACCTCTTCTCAGCGGCACTCAGCGAAGGACCAGCGAACTCACATGGCGGGACAGAAGATCCGCATCCGGCTAAAGGCGTACGACCACGAGGTCATCGACAGCTCGGCGCGCAAGATCGTTGAGACCGTGACCCGGACGGGCGCGCAGGTAGCTGGGCCCGTCCCGCTGCCGACCGAGAAGAACGTGTACTGCGTCATCCGCTCGCCGCACAAGTACAAGGACAGCCAAGAGCACTTCGAGATGCGCACGCACAAGCGCCTCATCGACATCCTGGACCCGACCCCCAAGACGGTCGACTCGCTCATGCGGCTCGACCTGCCGGCCGGCGTCGACATCGAGATCAAGCTCTAGAGGACCGCGACATCATGGCAGCTCCCACCCGAAGAATTCGGGGCATCCTGGGCGAGAAGGTCGGCATGACCCAGGTCTTCGACGAGAACAACCGGATCGTTCCGGTGACCGTCGTGAAGGCCGGGCCGTGCGTGGTCACCCAGGTACGCACCCCTGACAACGACGGCTACTCCGCCGTCCAGCTCGCCTATGGCGCGGTTGACCCCCGCAAGGTCAACCAGCCGACCTCGGGCCACTACCGCAAGGCCGGCGTGCCCCCGCGCCGCCACCTGGTGGAGATCCGCACCTCCGACGCCGCCGAGTACACGCTCGGCCAGGAGGTGACCGCCGACGTCTTCGCCGCCGGCGCGAAGGTCGACGTGGTCGGTACCAGCAAGGGCAAGGGCTACGGCGGTGTCATGAAGCGCCACAACTTCAAGGGCCTCGGCGCGGGTCACGGTACCCACCGCAAGCACCGCGCACCGGGCTCCATCGGAGGCGCCTCCACCCCGGCCCGCGTGTTCAAGGGCACCCGCATGGCCGGCCGCATGGGCGGCGAGCGCACCACGACGCTGGGGCTGCGCGTGCACGCCGTGGACCCCGGGCAGGGCCTGTTGCTGATCAAGGGTGCGATCCCCGGTTCCCCCGGTGGCCTCGTGCTCGTCCGTACCGCCGTCAAGGGCGGCGACGTCTCCGCTGGAGGTGCGGTATGACCACCATCCAGGTGCACTCCGCCGGCGGCGAGCAGGGCCGGACGGTCGAGCTGCCGGACGCCGTGTTCGACGTCCAGGTCAACGTGCCGCTGATCCACCAGGTGGTCGTCGGGCAACTCGCTGCAGCCCGGCAGGGCACGGCGGACACCAAGACCCGTGCCGAGGTCTCCGGTGGCGGCAAGAAGCCGTACCGCCAGAAGGGCACGGGCCGGGCCCGTCAGGGATCCATCCGGTCGCCGCAGTTCGCCGGCGGCGGTATCGCACACGGCCCGACGCCGCGCAACTACGAGCAGAAGACGCCGAAGAAGATGAAGGCCGCCGCGCTGCGCGGGGCCCTGTCGGACCGGTCGCGCAATGGCCGGGTGCACGTCGTCTCCTCGCTGGTGTCCGGTGACGCGCCCTCCACCAAGGAGGCGCTGGCGGTGCTCACCGCGATCAGCGACTCGCGCAACGTGCTGGTCGTGGCGGAGCGCACCGACGAGCTGACCTGGAAGAGCCTGCGCAACGCCGAGTCGGTGCACCTGATCGCCCCGGGGCAGCTCAACACCTACGACGTGCTGATTTCGGACGACGTGGTGTTCACCGAGGCGGCCCTGACCGAGTTCCTCGCCCGCCCGCGCACGGGGAAGGCCGCCACGGCGGTCGGCCGCGAGAGCGAGCTGGTGGACGCCGGCACGACATCTGAGGAGGGCGGCCAGTGATCGCCGATCCGCGCGACATCCTGTTGCGCCCTGTGATCTCGGAGAAGAGCTACGGCCTGCTCGATGAGAACAAGTACACGTTCCTCGTCGCGCCGGACGCCAACAAGACGGCAATCAAGGTCGCCGTCGAGCAGGTTTTCTCCGTGAAGGTCACGAGCGTCAACACGCTCAACCGGTCGGGCAAGCGCAAGCGCACCCGGGCCGGCTTCGGCCGTCGCAACGACACCAAGCGCGCCATCGTCAGCCTCGCGCCGGGCGACCGTATCGACATCTTCGGCGGCCCGGTCACCTGACCGGCTGCGACGACAGGGACTGAATTCTCATGGGCATCCGCAAGTACAAGCCGACGACCCCGGGTCGCCGTGGTGCGAGCGTCGCTGACTTCGTCGAGATCACCCGCGGCGAGCCGGAGAAGTCGCTCGTCCGCCCGGTGCACAGCAAGGGCGGCCGCAATGCGCACGGGCGGATCACCGTCCGGCACCAGGGCGGTGGCCACAAGCGGGCGTACCGGCTGGTCGACTTCCGACGCAACGACAAGGACGGCGTGCCGGCCAAGGTCGCTCACATCGAGTACGACCCGAACCGCACCGCGCGCATCGCGCTGCTGCACTACGCCGACGGCGAGAAGCGCTACATCATCGCGCCGTCGAAGCTGCAGCAGGGCGACATGATTGAGGCCGGTGCCGGCAGTGACATCAAGCCCGGCAACAACCTCCCGCTGCGCAACATCCCGGTCGGCACCGTGGTCCACGCGATCGAGCTGCGACCCGGTGGCGGCGCCAAGATCGCCCGATCCGCCGGTGCCAGCGTCCAGCTGGTCGCCAAGGACGGACCGTACGCGCAGCTGCGGATGCCTTCTGGTGAGATCCGCAACGTCGACGTCCGCTGCCGGGCGACCGTCGGCGAGGTGGGCAACGCCGAGCAGTCCAACATCAACTGGGGCAAGGCCGGCCGCATGCGCTGGAAGGGCAAGCGCCCGACCGTCCGTGGTGTTGCGATGAACCCGATTGACCACCCGCACGGTGGTGGTGAGGGCAAGACCTCCGGTGGTCGCCACCCGACCAGCCCCTGGGGCCAGCCGGAGGGCCGCACGCGCCGTCGCAAGGAAAGCGACGCGATGATCGTCCGTCGCCGTCGCACGAACAAGAAGCGGTAGGGGTTATGCCTCGGAGTCTGAAGAAGGGTCCGTTCGTCGACGACCACCTCGCCAAGAAGGTGGACGTCCAGAACGAGCGCGGCACCAAGAACGTCATCAAGACCTGGTCCCGTCGGTCCATGGTCGTGCCGGCGATGCTCGGGCACACCATCGCGGTGCACGACGGCCGCAAGCACGTCCCGGTGTTCGTCACCGAGGGCATGGTGGGGCACAAGCTCGGCGAGTTCGCGCCGACGCGGACCTTCCGTGGGCACGTGAAGGATGAGCGGAGGGCCCGTCGTGGCTAACACCCCGAGCGCCGCGGCCAAGGCGGCGAAGGCTGCCGCCAGCGGTGCGCAGCCGACGCGCGCCCGGGCGCGGTACGTGCGCGTCGCCCCGCGCAAGGCGCGCCGCGTCGTGGACATGATCCGCGGCCTGCCGGCGGACCAGGCGCTCGCCGTGCTCCAGTTCGCGCCGCAATCCGCGAGCGAGCCGGTGTACAAGCTGCTCGCCAGCGCCATGGCCAACGCCGAGCACAACGACCGGCTCGACCGGGGGGCGCTCGTCGTCTCCGAGGCCTACGTCGACGAAGGCCCGACGCTCAAGCGGTTCCAGCCGCGCGCGCAGGGCCGGGCCTATCGCATCCGCAAGCGGACCAGCCACATCACCGTCGCAGTGAGCGCCGGCCGGCCGGCCGCCACGCCGAGAGGAAGGGCCCGCTAGTGGGGCAGAAAGTCAACCCGCACGGGTTCCGGCTCGGTATCACCACCGAGTGGAAGTCGCGCTGGTACGCCGACAAGCTGTACAAGGACTACGTCAAGGAAGACGTGGCCATCCGACGCATGATGGGCAAGGGCATGGAGCGCGCGGGTATTGCCCGCGTGGACATCGAGCGCACCCGGGACCGGGTCCGCGTCGACATCCACACCGCCCGCCCGGGCATCGTCATCGGCCGCCGCGGCGCCGAGGCCGACCGCATCCGCGGTGACCTGGAGAAGCTCACCGGCAAGCAGGTGCAGCTGAACATCCTCGAGGTCAAGAACCCCGAGAGCGACGCACAGCTGGTGGCCCAGGGTGTCGCCGAGCAGCTGTCCTCCCGCGTGTCCTTCCGCCGTGCCATGCGCAAGGCCATGCAGACGGCGATGAAGAGCCCGAACGTCAGGGGCATCCGCGTGCAGTGCGCCGGCCGCCTCGGCGGTGCGGAGATGTCGCGCTCGGAGTTCTACCGCGAGGGCCGGGTACCGCTGCACACCCTGCGCGCGAACATCGAGTACGGCCAGTACGAGGCCCGCACCACCTTCGGCCGGATCGGCGTGAAGGTGTGGATCTACAAGGGCGACGTGGTGCAGAGCCGCATCGAGCGCGAGGCGGCGCAGGCCGCGCTGCGCACGGCGCAGCGGGCACGTCCGGCC
>JALYNC010000050.1 GCA_030773415.1 Actinomycetota bacterium | reverse complement strand
GGAGCATCCGCTCGGTGTGGAAGCGGATCTCCTGCTCGCGCACCTCGGGCGTGTCCGGGATGCCCAGGGCTTCGGCGGTCGCACCGCACAGCCCGACCCAGCCGTCGTCGCCCTTGAGCTGCACGCGATAGACCAACCTGCCGTTCTCGATGGACGAGCAGACGCGGGCGAAGCCGGTCTTGTAGACGGCGCGTACGAACGCCTGGGAGGTCAGGCCGCCCATCAGCCTGACGATCGCGGCGTAGTTGTCCGGCTCCTGCTCGAGAACGGCGTCGACGACGAGGCTGTGCAGGGCTCTGACGTTCGCGACGGTGGCAGACAGGTCATCGTTCATCGGGTTCCCCTCGTGCACATGGCTCGGTAGTCCGGGCAGGTGTCGTCGTGGTGGACGAGCAGGACGTAGACGCCGGACGCCTGCTGCTCGACGGTCTGGAAGGCGGTGCAGTCGTCGCAGCCACCGGGGAGCCGACGTCCGGTGAGGCCGTCGAGGGCGCTGCTCGTCGCGGCCTGCCGGGCGCGCTGCTCGGCCGCCCGGCGTACGGCGCGGGTGGTCGGTGTCCTGTTGGGGGTGTGTCCCGTGTGTCCCGGCTGTCCCATCAGCTTCAGTCCTCGTCGCCGGACGGGACACTTGAGACGCTTGGGGCAGTGACCGTGTACAGGCCGCGTCCGGTCTTGGTGATCCGGCCGGAGTCGACGAGCCGGGCCAGGTAGCGGCGGCACTTCTCCGGGTCCTCGCCGGTGCCGAGCGCCACCTCCGCGGCGCGAGCCGGGGCGCCGCGGGAGGCGAGCCACGTGACGATGCCCGCCGACGTGCTGCCGAGGTCGGGGTCCGGCATCGGACCGTCGTGCACCAGCCACCTCGGTCCGACCCGGCGCAGCACGAGCTCGCGTTCGGTGACGTCGCGGCCGGTCAGGCGCAGCCGGCCGTAGTCCTCCATGCGGGCTCGGTCCAGCACGAGAGTCGTGTCAGCGACCCCGGCCAGGCCGTGCGTGCCGGACACCGCGTCGACGAAGTCACCGCCGTCCCCGGCCTTGCGGTCGTGGTGAACGATGACGACGGCGATGCCGAAGCGTTCGGCGAGCTTCTGCCAGGGCACCAGCGCGGCGGTGTCCTCGTCGTAGCCGTTGCCACCCTTCAGGCGAGCCGGGCGGACCCGGGCGAGGGTGTCGACCACGACGAGGCGGACCTCGGGATGGTCGGCGCACCACTGCCAGGCGGCGCGGGCGGCGTCCAGTCCCTTTGGCCAGTCGGTGTAGGCGTGGAAGCGCTGGGACGGTGGCTGTGACCCGAGCAGCAGGTCTTGCCGGTCTGCGAGTCGGCGGGGGCCGTCTTCGAGTGCGAGGAACAGCACGGCGCCGACCTCGACCGTGATGCCGCCCAGCGCCATGCCGCCGCTGGCGACGGCTACCGCGATGTCGAGCCCGGCCCAGCTCTTGCCGACCTTGGGTGCGCCAACGAGCAGGCTCAGGCCGGCCGGGACGAGGTCGGGGACGATCCACTGCAACGGCGGGAAGTCGGTCTCGGACAGCTCCGGCCCGGTCCAGCACTTGTACTGCCGGTACAGCGGGGGGAGCGCGTCGTCGGGCGGCTCGGGTCCGTCGCGCAGCAGGACGGCACTCATGCCGTTGCCCGGAGCAGACGGCGGTAGCGGACGATCACGGGGTCGACGGCCCGGAGGTAGCTGCGCCTGACGTAGTGCTGGTCCTGGGCGGCGAGCCGTGCCCGTTCCTGTCGCTGGCGGGTGAGAACATCGTCCTGGACGTTCTGCAGCTTCGCGGCGGCATCGTTCACCACGAGGGGCGACGCTTGAGGGGGCGTCGTCCCTCCGCCGTTCTCGGGCGGGCTCACCTCGTGGTCCCGGTGCTGGCGAGCCATGCGTCGACATCCGCCAGGCGCCAGCGAAGGTGCCGTCCGACCTTGTAGGCGGGAGGACCCTCGCCCCGGTGCCTCCACTGTTGGATGGTGGCGACCGGGACGTGCAGGTAGTTCGAAACCTCGGCGGTCGTGAGTAGCGGCTCCGCGAGCCGGGGAGCAGTCATCCCGCTGTTTCCCTTCTGGGATCACAAGGTTGTGATTCCGGAACAGCGCACCCGACTCTTGCCTGTTCGTCAAGTAGGTGAGAGTGTTTGCATCATGGGAACAGATGACGGCACCACGGACCCGGCGGCGGCAGTCGCTGCCAACCTCAAGGCGGTTCGACGTCGGCGCGGCCTGACCGTCCGGCAACTGTCGGACCGCTTGAAGGAGCTGGGGGCGCCGATCTTGCCGAGCGGCATCACCAAGATCGA
>JALYNC010000049.1 GCA_030773415.1 Actinomycetota bacterium | reverse complement strand
GGCAGTGGCCGGGTCCGGCCGCTGTGGGAGGCGGTCGCCGACCTCGCCGCCAGCGGGCAGGACCTGCGGGAGTGGCAGCGCGTCACCCCACCCGACGACGCTGCCTGACGGCAGCCGCAGCCCTCCTAGGCCGCGGTGTCCGCGGACGGATGCTGAGCAGCGCGGGCGCGAGCAGGATCGCGACGGCGTGGACGTGCACAGCGGCGACCCAAGGCAAGACGAACGCAGCCGCGGCCAGAGCGACCAGCCCGATCCCGCGCTGCACCAGCTGCTCGACGCTCAGAGGGACGCGCTCCTCCCGTTCGTCGGTACGGCGAGCCAGGACCGCGAGTTCGTCGTGCACCGGCTGCACGGTGCTGGGATCGAGGGCCGCCGGGTCGGCCAAGCATCCAGCGCCGTAGGTGACGGCCGGCGAGGAGAAGGGTCCGCCCGCTACGCGCGACGCCAGTGCCTTTCGCGAGTTGCCGGTCAGCCGGTCCCTACAGGACCAGCACGGGCGTCACAGTCTCGACGCTGAGGCGCTTGAACTGCAGCCGCGTGTTCTCGGCACGCCGCTCAGCCGACGGACTGTGTCCGCCAGCCGTGGGTCGTCGGACCGGTAAGGCGTGGCACTCCACTTCGTCTCCAGGACGAAGAGGCCGGCCGGACCTACCAGGACGTGGTCGGCATCGCCCCGCCCGCCGATCACCACGTGATTGACCAGCCGGTGCCCGTGCTCCAGAAGGTCCTTGAGCTCCTCCACCGTCCACTGCTCTGCGAGCTCACCCGCCATCGTCGGCCCCGTGCCGGTCTGAATGATCACCAGGCTGGCTATGGCGCCCGCGGCACCAGCCAAGCAAGCCCGACGGTCAGTCTCTGCAGGAAGGCGCTGGGCAGGAAGATCGCCGGCCAGGCTGCTGAAGTGACAAGCACGACGTAGAAGCCAAGCAGAACCGCCGCCCACGCATGAGGTACTCACGCTGTGCCGTCCGTGCCTTCCTGCGCGCGAAATCCCCGCGCGTTCCGCGCTCGCGAGTGCGGCATGGTCGGTCGTCACCCGTCTTGCATCGGTCGGACGGACAGCACTGGAGGTCGCCCGTGGCATCGACCGCCCCGCGGCAGATGAGCGCGTCTCAGAGCTTGAGTTGGCGGATCCGATTGTTGCGGGCATGACAAAGGCGATGCTTCGCCGGCGATACTCAGCGTAAGCGCCCGGGGTCATGGCGAACGCCGGCGAAGCGAGGTCGCTCACCGGTTCCCCGGACATGAGGGAGCGGACAGCTCCACCGTCCTCGGTGAGGAGATCGTCGAGCAAGAAGAATCGGAGGTACCGATCGAAGTCTCCGAACAGTTGGAAGAAGTCGGCGTAGTACGCGAGACGCTCACCGAGCGGGTTCTCCGCGGACGGCTCCGTGTCGTGCCGACGGATGCACTCGAGCGTCAGGTCGAAGCGGTCAGCACTCGCGGAATGCATCCGGCGAGCCTGGTTGATCGTCCACCCCCTCTGGCCGATGCGGTTGCGCGGGAAGACGATGTAGCCACCGACGGTCGATGCGACTCGGGAGAAGTCGTCCGCGTCCTTGTCTATCTCGGCGACAAGATCTGCGCCGAAGTGCTTGATCCAACCGGCCGCTGGACCAGGTGGGGATCATCCCGTCGCTGCCGAGCCAGAACTGCGAGCCGTCCGCAGCGTGAAGGGAGACATAGCCGCGGTCGTAGACGACGTCGAGCCGGAAGGGCGCCACCCCCGCCTCCGCGCGGCCCCAGAGAGCACGGTGCCAGACGTAGAGCCGCTCGCAATCACGATCGGGATCGCCGCCGTCGCCGTAGTACGACGCGAAGTCATCGTCCGGGTCGATGATGACGCTCACCCGGCCATCCTTCCGTGAACTGGTGCCAGAAGCATGCAGCCTTCGCGGCATCAGCGGACCCCTCGACGCACGAGGCTGTTGCGAGCGGTGTCGGCATAAGCCGATGGGGCCGCCTGCCCTCGTCCGGCGCTCCAGATCCGTACACGCGAGTACCGTCGCCGCGTGCGAGCGTTTCGTCACGTGGGGGCGCTGCTCGCCGTCGGGCTGCTGATGCCGGCGGGCGTGCCGGCGGGTGCCGAGTCGCGCAGCACCGGTTCAGCGGTTGGCCTCGGCCGGTCGGCGTTCTGGAGCGCCGGCGCCCCGACGTGCGGTGCCGTGAACCAGCTGTGCTGGGAGTTCCCGCTGCACGTGCGGGACGCGGGGGACCTGCGCGTCAGCATCGACCACGCGACGATCGGCGACGTCTTCACCGGCGAGCTGTTCGCACCCAACGGCGAGTCCTTCGGCACCTTCTCGCCGCAGCGGGGCCTCTACTCCGCCGAGCTTCCCGTCGAGGACGCGGCGGCCGGCCGGTGGAAGGTCAGGGTGACCGCCCCGGACAACGTCGCGGACAGGCGGTTTCGGATGCGTGCCGCGATCCAGCGCCCGGCTCCACAGCCCCGGACGCGGGTCCTCTTGCGGCCGAACCTGCAGGCGCTGCCACCGCACGACATCAGCTTCCGCTTCCCGGTCACGAACGGGAGCACGGACGCCGCACCGACCGGCTTCCTGTCGCCGGGTGGGCTGGTCTCGTGCCACCCCGAGGAGGCGATCGAGGAGCGGGCGGTGCGCTGCCTACGGATGGCGTTCGGCGTGAGCAACACCGGGCAGGGCCCGATGGCGCTGTTTCTCGGTGCCGGCACGAAGCCGCAGGACCTGCCGCTCATCCAGCGCCTGTA
>JALYNC010000048.1 GCA_030773415.1 Actinomycetota bacterium | reverse complement strand
CCCGGTGGCATTTACGGCCTGGTCTGGCATTGCCGTGTCCATGCTGAGAGCAAGCGGCACACGGGCTCCGGATTCAGCGGAGGCGTGGCGCTATTGCTGACGTTCTTTATAAGTTTCGTCATGCCGTTCATCACCCCAGCGAGGTGGGCGGCCTGCACGCGCCGGCGGGGCGGCAGACGCCGGTCACCGGCGCGACCCGGCTGTGGGTGATCCCGGGCCCTCCTGCTGATCGTCCGGGCGTTCGTCCGGATCGTGAAGACCAACGGCGCCTTGAACGACTACTGGCGGTCCGTCGGCGCCCCGTGAGGCCGCGATTCGTGTCAGCATGGGGTTAGGCCGCCGGCGGGCCCGACCGGGGCCCGGTAACGCTCGACCGTTCCGGCGAGCGGCCTTCTCCGGGCTCACGTCTGGAGCCGTGAGCCGTCATGTCGACCATCAGCGCACACCCCAGCAGCGCACATCCCACCGCGGCCGGCCAGACGGCGATGGCCGTCGATGCGGTGGCCGTCGCTCGATCCGTGTACCGCGACGGGATCGCGGGACTACCCGGAGCGTTCGGACGGGAGAACGCCCGGCAGCTCGGCGAGGATTTCACCGTTCACTTCCGCGATGCCCTCAGCTACCCGGGCGGAACGGTCAGCCGGGGCCCCAACCGGCACTACTTCTCGGTGTACGCAGAGCAGCTTCGCGGTCTGCCGGCGTTGCTCGCGTGCGAGCCGATCCTCATGGTCTGTGCGGAGGTACTCGGGCCGGACTGGCAGATGGTCGAAGTGGCCTTCGACGTTCCGCGGGCGGGGGCCAAGCACCAGCCATGGCATCGGGACTTCGCCACTCCGCCGCGGACCGCCCGTGAGCGCGTACTGACCTCGCTGGCTTTCAACATCACCACCGTGGACGTGGAACCCGACATGGGCCCGTTCGAGATCGCGCCCGGCACGCACTGGGACGACGGCTCGGACTGGGTGGCCGGCATGTTCCCGCCGCGCGAGGAGTACCCGCGGTACGACGAACGGCGCAGCCCCCGGCTGGCGAAACTGGGCGACGTCTCCGTGCGGACCGGCCTCACCATCCACCGGGGAACGGCGAACCGCTCCACGGTCGACCGCGGGGTGCTCATCCTGGGCATGGTGAGCCCGGACGATCCGACTCCCGAGCATCACCGGCTCACGATGACCCGCGGCTACTTCGATCAGCTGCCGGCCGCGGTCCAGCGTCACCTGCGCGTGCATCTGGTCGACCGGCTGGAGCCGCGACCCCGGCAACTGCACGACATCGAAGGTCTGCTGATGGGAGCCGAACCGGCCGACTGATCCGCCACGCGCTGTTACCGTCGGATCAAGCTCCGTCGGAGCAGGGCAGCTCGAACGGCGAGGCGGGTGCAGTGGCGGAGCAGGACGAGAGCCTGCGTAGCAAGGCCGTACGCGGCGGGCGTTACCTCGTCCTGCGGGAAGCGGTCGGCATTCTGCTGCGCAGCGCAGGGCTGCTGGTGCTCACCCGGCTGATCGGGCCCACGCAGTACGGCCTGTTCGCCGGGCCACAGCTGGTGATGCTGTTCCTTGTCGCCATTGCCATCACCGGCTCGGACATCTTCGTCATCCGCCGACGGGAGGAACTCGACGAGGCCTGGCTGCATCAGGTCTTCAGCTACCTGCTGGTCAGCTCGACGACCATCGCCGCGGCGGCCATCGGCGTGGCCCTGCTGGTCGGGGACCGCGTCGGCGAATCGGGCTATCTGTTGCCGTTCGTCGTGCTCATGGCCAGCCTGCCGGTCAACGTCCTGTGGATACCGGGGCGGGTGAAACTGGAGCGCGCCTTCGACTACCGCCGGCTCGCGACGGCCGAGCTGGGCGGCGACGTCATCCAGTACGCGCTTGGCGTCGGCCTGGCGCTGGCTGGCGCGGGCGTGTGGGCGGCGGTGTGGGGTTTCGTCGCCCGACAGGCATGGCTGCTGCTGGCGGTGTACGTGCTGTCCGGCTACCGCCCCCGCTGGGTGTGGGAGCGGGCCCGGCTGCGGGAGATTTTGGCTTTCGGGTCCATCCAGTCCGCCACGGCGGTGGCCAACCGGGCCGGGGACCTGATGATCCCCCTGGTCGTCGGCGCCTTCCTCGGGGCGCGCGGGGTGGGTATCGCGGCGCTCGCGCTGCGCCTGGCCGACACCCTGAGCTTCGTCAACCGCGCCACCTACCGGTTGTCGATCGTGACGCTGGGGCGTACTACCGGCGATCCGGACATGCTCCGCCGCGGCGTCGAGACGGCCCATCCGCTGCAGGTCATCGGCGTGGGCGTGCCGCTGGTGGGCTTCTGCATTGCCGGGACCATCGCCGTTCCACTGTTCCTGGGCGAATCGTGGCGGGCGCTGATCCTGCTCTTCCCCCTGGTTGCGCTCTTCCAGTTGCTGCAGGCCCTCTCCACCACGCCGCAGGCGGCTCTGATCGTGCTCGGGCGCCACCGGGCACTGCTGTACACGAACCTCGTGGCGCTGGCGCTCCTGTTCGGGCTCGGCTGGCTTCTGGTTCCGGTTCTCGGCCTCGCCGGCTACGGCCTGACGAAGGTGCTGGCGCTGGCGGCGCAGTACCTGTCCTACCGGGCTCTGCAGCGGGAGATCCCCGGCGGCGTCACCTACCGCACCGGTGTGCCGTGGCTCGTCGCGCTGGCACCGCCGCTGTTCGTCCCGCTGGTGCCGCTTCAGCTGGCGCCACTGCTGCTGCTGCCGGCCGTCACGGTGCTGGCAAGCCGGCGCCGGCGGGCGGAGCTGCGCAGCCAGGTGCAGCTGCTCCGCAAGAAGCGTGGGAGCCAAGCTCCCGGCCCAGCCGGCGACTCCGCCGAAAAATCCAGCTGACGGCGCGCCACCGCGGGGCTGCGGGGGTCACCGTGGTCGGAGTCGCAGCTACCCACCGGCGGCGGGGCATTGCGCGTGCCCTAATGACCCGTCAGCTGTCCGACATCGCCCAGCAGGGGCGGCAACGCATCCCTGCGCTGTGGGCGTCGGTGTTCGGGATCTACGGGCGGTACGGGAACGGGCTCGCCACCGCCTGCCTGTCGGTGAGCGTCCCGACGGCGTTTACCGCGCGGGCGCCGTACTGCCCGAAGACCTTCTGACGCCGGCTGCGCTCCGCCTGCGGTCTCCCGCCGCGCGCGCTCACGCCGCCTGGCAGACCGGACACCAGTACAAGTTCCGGCCGACGAGCTCCCGGGTGCGGACCGGGGTGCCACAGACGCGGCACGGCAGATCGGTGCGCCGGTAGACGTAGAACCGGTCCTCGAGCGCCGGCGCTCCCGTGCGGCGGTCCCGGTCCTGGCGACGCGTCGTGACGATGTGGCCGGCGCGCACGCCTGCCCGCATCAGCGTCCGCAGGTCGGCCCACATCTGCAGCCAAAGTTCCTCTGCCAGCTCCCGGCCGGGACGGAACGGATCGACGTTCCAGCGGAACAGGATCTCGGCCCGGTAGACGTTGCCGACGCCGGCGAGGACCGACTGGTCCATGAGTAGCGCCGCGACCGGGGTGCGGCTCGCCGACATCCGCTGCCAGGCGGGCTCCGGCGTGCCGTCCCGCCGCAGTGGGTCCGGCCCGAGCCGGGCGAGTATCTGCCGGCGTTCGCCGCCGGCCAGCAGCTCGCAGGCCGTCGGCCCGCGCAGATCCACATAGGCGCCGTCGGTGGACATCCGCAGTCGCAGCGCGCCACGCGGCTCAGGGGCGGGCAGCGGTCCAGTGACGAACGTGCCGTAGAGACCGAGGTGCACGTGCAGCCAGGTGTCGTCGCCGAAGCCGTAGAACAGGTGCTTGCCGTACGGGTCGACCCGCGTGACCGACCTGCCGTCCAGCCGCGCGGCGCCGTCGGCGAACCTGCCCTGCGGGCTGGCGGCACGGATGGGGCGCCCGGGCAGCACCGCCCGATGTTCACGGGCCAGGCGGTGGATCGTGTGGCCTTCGGGCACGACGCTCGGTCCGGCGCCGGGTCAACCGATGGTGCCGGGCGCGGCAGGCAGCTCGGGCAGCGTCCCGGTCTCCTCGTACCCGGACAGCTGAGCGATCCGGCGGGCGTGCCGCGGCTCGTCACTGAACGGGGTGCTCACGAAGATCTCCGCGAACCGCAGGGCCTCCTCGACCGGATACATCCGGGCACCCAGGCTCAGCACGTTGGCGTTGTTGTGCTCACGTCCGAGCCGGGCGGTCTCCTCGCTGAAGGCGAGCGCACACCGCACCCCGCGCACCTTGTTGGCCGCGATGGCTTCCCCGTTGCCGGAGCCGCCGAGCACGATGCCCAGGCTCGTCTCGTCGGCGGCCGTCCGACTGGCGGCCAGCAGGACGAAGGGCGGGTAGTCGTCGTCGGGGTCGTAGCTGGACGGACCGCAGTCGACGGGTTCGTGCCCGAGTTCGGCCAGTCGGCCCGCCACCGCGTTCTTGACCTCGAAACCGGCGTGATCCGACCCCAGATAGACGCGCATGCGCGGCAGTCTGTCAGGTGCGTGCCCGCCGGGCATCCGTAGCGACCGGCATCACCCACGGCCGGTCCTGCTCCGTCGAGTTGCGCGCCAGACTGTGCGGGTGGACGAGGATCGGTTCGCCGTCGCGGTGGCCGTCGTGACGGCGCTGGTCCTGGCACCGGTGTCGGGACGCATGGGCTACCTGGCCGCGGCGGCCACCGGTGTACCCCCGCTGCCCGTGGCGTTGGGGGCAGGCGCCGTCGCGCTCGTGCTGGTCTACGCGGCGGCCGGGCTGTACCGGCGGTCCAGGCGACGCTGAATCCACCGGTACAGGCGACCGGCGGCGACTACCCGAGGTTGTCGAAGATCGGGCCTCGATCGCGGGTGCGCTTGAGCTCGAAGAACCCCTCCGTGCCGGCCACGAGCACGACGCCGTCCCACAACCGACCGGCAGCCTCGCCCTGTGGGGCCGGCGTCACCACCGGGCCGAAGAACGACACGCCGTCGACACTGATCACGGGCGTGCCGACGTCGAGCCCGACCCGGCTCATCCCGTCGTCATGTGACGCGCGAAGCCGCTCGTCGTACTCCGTGCTGGCCATGGCCTCGGCGAGAGACGCCGGCAGGCCCGCTTCCGCGAGGGCCTCCTCGATCACCTGTCGCGACTTCGGCTGCTCGTCGTTGTGGAAGCGCCGGCCCAGGGCGGTGTACAGCGGAAGCAGCGCCTCGTCGCCGAACTCAGCCGCAGCCGCGATGCAGACCCGTACCGGGCCCCAGGCTTCCTGCAGGAAGTCGCGGTATCTCTCCGACACGTCCTGGCCGTCGTTGAGGACGGCAAGACTCATCACGTGCCAGCGAGGAGTCAGGTTCCGCACCTGCGCCGCCTCAAGCAGCCATCGTGAACTCATCCAGGCCCACGGGCAGACGGGGTCGAACCAGAAGTCGACGTTGCGGGTAGCTGCGGGAGTCGTGGCGGTCACAGAAAGCTCCAACGGGGTCAGGGTTTTGGAACCGCAACCGCCTACCGTTGGGTCACATTCCGCCGCAGTGCAAGACTCCCAGGCAGCCCGGAGCCGCCGGAGGGCAGCTGCCCGGGCGTCGACACCGAGGGAGCACGCGTACGTGTCTAGCACTGTCGACAATCTGCACCGGTCCCAAGCGGCGGAGCGTGCACGATTGCTCCATGTCGACGGGTACTTGGTGGAGCTGGATCTCACCACCGGTGATAGCAGCTTCCGCTCACGCACGGTCGTCAGCTTCGGCTGCACCGAGCCGGGCGCGAGCACCTTCGTCAACCTGACGGCGTCGGCGGTCACTGAGATCACCCTCAACGGACGGCGGCTGGATCCGGGCGAGGTCTTCGACGGCAACCGACTGACGCTTCCGGCCCTCGCCAGCGACAACGAACTCACGGTCGTCGCGGACTGCCCCTACATGCGCACCGGTGAGGGTCTGCACCGCTTCGTGGACCCCGTGGACGGGTCGGTGTACCTGTACACCCAGTTCGAGACGTTCGATGCCCACCGTATGTACGCCTGCTTTGACCAGCCCGACCTCAAGGCGACGTTCACGCTGACGGTGACGGCGCCGCCAGCGTGGACGGTCGTGTCCAACATGGACGTGCCCTCCGGGCCGGAGCCGGCGGACAGCGGAGCGCGGGTGTGGCGGTTCGCGCCGAGTCCACGGATGTCGACGTACATCACGGCGCTGGTCGCGGGACCGTACGTCAGCGTCCGGGACACCTACGAAGGTCCGAACGGCGTCATCCCACTGGGAATCTACTGCCGGGCGTCCCTCGCCGAATACCTCAAGCCTGATGAGCTGTTCGAGGTGACCAAGCAGGGCTTTGACTTCTTCCACCGCGTCTTCGACTACCCGTACCCGTTCGGCAAGTACGACCAGTTGTTCGTGCCCGAGTTCAACGCGGGGGCCATGGAGAACGCCGGCTGCGTCACCTTCCTCGAGGACTACGTCTTCCGCTCGAAGGTCACCGCCGCGGCTTACGAGCGGCGCGCCGAGACCGTGCTGCACGAGATGGCGCACATGTGGTTCGGCGACCTGGTGACCATGCGCTGGTGGGACGACCTGTGGCTGAACGAGTCCTTCGCCACCTACATGGCGGTGCTGTCGCAGGCGGAGGCAACGAAGTACCGCAACGCATGGACGACCTTCGCCAACGCGGAGAAGACCTGGGCCTACCGCCAGGACCAGCTCTCCTCGACGCACCCGATCGCCGCGGAGATCGAGGACATCGATGCGGTGGAGGTGAACTTCGACGGCATCACCTACGCCAAGGGCGCGTCTGTGCTGCGCCAACTGGTCGCGTGGGTGGGGCAGGAGGAGTTCTTCCGCGGCGTCCGCGCCTACTTCCGCCGGCACGAGTACGGCAACACCACACTGAGCGACCTGCTGGGCGCGCTGGAGCAGACGTCCGGTCGCGTGCTCGGCAGCTGGGCCGCCGAGTGGCTGGAGACGACCGGGGTCAACACACTGCGGGCCCGGTTCGACACCGATGACGCAGGCCGGTTCACCTCCTTCGCCGTCGAGCAGACCGCCGTGCCGGAGCACCCGACCCTGCGATCGCATCGCGTGGCCATCGGGTTGTACAACCGCACCACGGACGGGCTCGTCCGGACCCGACGGGTGGAGACCGACGTCGTCGGTGCGTCCACGGACGTGCCGGAGCTGATCGGCGTCGCGCGACCGGATCTGGTCCTGATCAACGACGACGACCTGACGTACGCCAAGATTCGCCTGGACGAGCGGTCCCTCGCGACGCTCACCACGTCCATCGGGGAGTTCCGGGAGTCCTTGCCGCGGGCGCTGTGCTGGACGGCGGTCTGGGACATGACCCGCGACGCGGAGCTCGCGGGCCGCGACTACATCCGGCAGGTGCTCAGCGGCATCGACCGGGAGACCGACATCGGCATGGTGCAGACGCTGCTGCGCCAGGCCAAAGCCACCGCCGACCTGTACGTGGACCCGGCGCACCGGCTGACGGTCGTCACGGCGCTGCGCGACGCAGCCCGTCGCGCGATGTTCGCGGCGCCCGGGGCCAGCGATCGTCAGCTCGCCTGGACCCGCGCGTACGCCTGGTTCGCCACCGACCAGGACGACGCGTCGACGTTGCGCGGCATCCTTGACGGCTCGGTCGTCGTGGACGGCCTGACCGTGGACGCCGAGCTGCGCTGGTCGCTGCTAGGACGGCTGGCCGCCCTGGGGGCGGC
>JALYNC010000047.1 GCA_030773415.1 Actinomycetota bacterium | reverse complement strand
GCGGAAGACAGTGGAGCAAGTTATGCCTCTGAGCACACCAGACCGCCCGCTGCGCGGGCCGCCTGGTGCTCAGTGGCGCGGCGACCCGCGGGACGCGGTGGCCGCCCGGGCGCGGGCGGCAGGGCCTCGGCGGCGGGTGCGGGCAAGGGCCCTTGGCGAGATTTTTGGCTGTCTGCTGTCACAGCGGATGCCGGGCCGCACTTACCAGAGGTGGGTGGTGCCTGTCTGGTGCCTGGTGCCTGGTGGCGGAGGTGGGGATGGACGGCACGTCGAGACGCGAGCTCGAGCTGCCGGCGGTGGACGGCCTGGACGAGCTCGCGGCTGGGGTGGCGCGGCACCGGCGGCATCGCTTTCCGGCGCGGACGGAGTCCGTGCGGGCGCGCTACGACCGGGACGAGCTGGCGGTCGTCGCGGCGGCGGCTCGGGCGGGCATGACGCCGAGCGGCTATGTCGCGGCGACGGCGCTGGCGGTCGCGGCGATCAGCCGGCCGCCGGATGCGTCCGGAGACCGGGAGCTGCTGGGGGAGCTGCTGCAAGCGCGGCTGGCGGTGCGCCGGTACGCCGTGAACGTGAACCAGGGAATCGCGGCGCTGCACTCCGGCGCGGGCGCGCCGGTGTGGCTGCAACGAGCCGCCGCCGGCTGTGACCGGTGCGTCGCCCGGATCGATGAGTTGACCGTGCTGCTGCTGCAGCGCCGCTCCTGATCAGCCCGGCGACGACCGCCGGTGATCAGCGATGCTCGCGGAAACCCCTCGTGATCGGGTCGGTGCTGCCACGCGGCCGGGACGTCGGTGGGCTGCTGCGCTACCTGTTCCGGGAGGGCCGGACCGGTGAGCACGGCCTGGCGGCGGACCACACCGACCCGCGGCTGATCGCCGCCTGGGACAGCGACCTGAGCCGCCTCGAACCGAGACGGACCGCGGCTGGCCGGCGGGACGTGCGCGCGCTCGCGGCCGCGCTGCACGCGCCGGTGATCTTCGCGAAGTTGGACCCGGCGACCAAGCCGGTCTACCACCTGGCGATCGCCGCAGCGAAGGACCCACAGACCGGCCGGCTGACCGACCGGCCGCTCAGCGACGGGCAGTGGGCGGACATCGCCGCCGAGTACCTGCACCAGATCGGCCTGGCGAAGCGAGGCGACGAGCAGGCGGTGCGCTGGGTGGCGGTGCGGCACGCCAACGACCACATCCACGTCGTCGCGACCCTCGCGCGGCAGGACGGCCGCCGGGTGTTCCCCCGCAACGACCACTACCGAGCGCGGGAGGCCAGCCTGACCGTCGAAGCCCGCTACGGGCTGATCCGCACCAGCCGGGCCGGCCGGACCAGCCCGCGGCCACCGAGCCGGGGCGAGACCCGCAAACACGAAGCCCTGGCAGCAGGGCGCCGGCGGGAGGGTCGGCCGGGGCCGCCGGCGCCCGACCGGCTGGTGCTGCGGCAGCTCGTGCGGGCCGCCGCCGCCAGCTCAAGCTGCTGGGAGCAGTTCACCGAGCGACTGCACGAGCAAGAAGTTGGCGTGCGCCCGCGGATGAGCGAACGCAACCCCGGACAGATCACCGGCTACGCGGTCGCGCTGCCGGACCAGTACGACACCGGGCAGACAATCTGGTTCGGTGGCGGCAAGCTCGCCCCCGACCTGACGCTGCCCCAGCTGCAGCGCCGCTGGCAGGACCACGATCACCGCACCGACCCGGTCCAGGCCGGCCGGGCCGGTCGTGCGGGGCGGCCGCGATCGGCCGACATCGGGGCAGGGTCACGGTCCGGCACCGACCGTTTCGGGCTGACGCCGCAGGAACGGCTACGGCTGTGGCAGTCCGCGCAGGACGCCGCAGCCGCAGCGGCGACGCACATCACCGCCACGATCGACAGCGGCACCGACCTGGGACAGGCGGGCGACGCGGCCTGGGCGACGGCGGACCTGCTGGCCGTCGTCGCTCGCCTCAGCGAACGACGAGGCGGCGGCCGGTACACCGACGCGGCCCGCACGTTCGAGCACGCCGGCCGCAACCTGCACCACGCGCCGCACGTTCCGACGCCGGCCGGTCGGCGGCTGCGCACCGCCACCACCGCCCTGTCCGCCGTCAGGGTCGCGCTGCCCTCGGAGTCGCGGGAGCTGTTGCTCCTCGCGCAGCGGCTGATCGCCCTCGCCGACGCCGTGGGGCGCCTGCGTCAGACCCAGGGCCAAGCCGCTCAGGCGGCCGCTGCCCGTGCAGCTGCCGACCAGCTCCGTGCGCTCCAGCCGCGTCCCGTCGTGCCCGCGCCCTCCGCATTCGCCACGCGCCTTCGCCACGTCAGCGTCCCGTACGCCACCACGACGACAGCCCGCCGTGGCCGCTGACGTCGCGGCAGCGACACCGTCGGATGGGGGACAGCTCGTCCACCAGCGTCCGAACGACCCTTGCCGGTGGGAGCGACACCCTTGCCCATGGTCCTGGCGACAGGTCCAAGTGGGGACAGCGATCGTGGCTGAGGCCGTAGGCCAGCGCCGGCTGCCGCCGCAAGGTGCCAGGCTCTGCCAGCGACCCGTCGACCATGCCTCCCGGAGGTCCGTCATGGCCAGCGTCAACAAGCGCAAGGACGGTCGGCCCGGCTACCAGGTCCGCTACCGCGACCCGACGGGCGTGCAGCGGGCCCGCCAGTTCGTCCGCAAGGCCGCCGCGGACCAGTTCGCCGCCAGCGTCGAGACGGACAAGACGCGCAGGTCCTACGTCGACCCGAAGGCCGGCCGCATGACGCTGCAGGACTACGGCGCGACATGGCTCAGTGCCCAGACCTTTGACCCATCCACGCGGGAGGCCGTCGAGCTCCGGTTGCGGTTGCACGTCTACCCGACCCTTGGGACGACCGCGCTGGCGGCGCTGCGACCGTCGCAGGTGCAGGCGTGGCTGCGCGGCCTGCAACAGACGCTGGCGCCTCGCTACGTCCGTGTCATCCTCGCCAACCTGTCCGCGGTGCTTGCGGCCGCCGTCGACGACGAGCGGATCGTCCGCAACCCGTGCCGGGCTTCGTCGGTGAAGCCCCCGGCCGTGCCGCCCGGAAAGGTCATCCCCTGGACGCCGCAGCAGGTGGCGGCCGTCCGGCACGCCCTGCCCCCTCGCTATCGAGCGATGGCCACCCTGGCCGCCGGATGTGGCCTGCGACAGGGGGAGGTCTTCGGGCTGGCGGTCGACGACGTGGACTTCCTGCGCGGCGTCGTGCACATCCGTCGACAGGTCAAGCTGCTGGGCGGCCGCCAGGTCTTCGCGCCGCCCAAGGGGCGGAAGGTGCGTGACATCCCGCTGCCGGAGTCGGTCGCCCTCGAGTTGGCGGCGCACCTACAGGCCTGGCCGGCGGTGACCATCGACCTCCCGTGGGAGGACGCTTCCGGTGCGCCCCGCAGCGCCGAGCTGCTGCTGTCGACGCGGGAGACGACGGCGCTGCAGCGCAACTACGTCAACGCCAAGGTGTGGAAGCCGGCGCTCGCCGCAGCCGGGGTCGAGCCGTCCCGCGAGAACGGCATGCACGCGCTGCGGCACTTCTACGCCAGCGTCCTGCTCGACGCGGGGGAGTCGGTCCGCGCCCTCGCCGAGTACCTGGGGCACGCCGACCCCGGGTTCACGCTGCGTGTCTACACGCACCTCATGCCGGCGTCCGAGGAGCGGACGAAACGAGCCGTCGACCAGGCCCTCCGGGGAGGAACGCTGGTTGACGGCTCGACGGGGTGTGCACCAGATGTGCACCACGAGGCCCTCTGAGGGCTGTTCTCCCAGGCCAGAGGGGGTGCAGTGCTAGATGTCGTAGTACAGCGCGAACTCGTACGGGTGCGGGCGCAACCGGATCGCGTCGATCTCCACCTCGCGCTTGTACGCGATCCAGGTCGAGATGAGGTCCTCGGTGAAGACCCCGCCCTCGAGCAGGTACTCGTGGTCGGCCTC